>JAAYAK010000137.1 GCA_012719415.1 Syntrophorhabdus sp. | reverse complement strand
GATATGATGTCATATGCTATCGTCCCGAAAAGCTCCTCCGTCTCATCACAATACTTCGTCCCGTAATAGATGTAGCCTCCTGTGAGGGAAAGCTTGTCGAAGCTGTGGGTGTAGCTCAAGGTCAGGTCCGTTTCGTTCCATCCCTTCTTGAAGGCCTTGCTCTCCGCGGCAAAGTCAGCCGTCTTCGTGCTTCTCTGGTTCGTGTCCACGTTCCCCCAGAAGGTTGCGGAGAAGCCCCTGTAGGACGCCGTTAGGGACGGCTGGATCACGAGGCCGCTCTTTCCTATCTCATAACCCCGGAATATGTACTGGTTGTAAACCCCCAGGGAACCCGAACCCGTGACCTTCGGTTCCTCTTTCTTGCCCCCTTCTTCAGCGATAACAGGGAATATCGGGAAGCATATAAGAACAACAAACAACAGGAAAACCTTCTTGAAGCAATTCATCATCTACCTCCATAGATTTCGTTCCCATGCCTTGAGCATGCGATCATTGCTCATCTTTGCCGCCTAAAGCCTCACGCACCCACCTCCTTCTCTCAAAAAAGACAGAGGCGTCTTCAAACCTGCGCTGGTCGAAGACGCCTCTGTCTTGTACCGTGATCTCTGCCGGACTAAGAGCAATAGGCGTGCCAGGAACCGAAAGCCACTGCCCGGCCCCCTGGCCACATTCATTTTGGTCAATTCTATCGCTATGTTAAGGCCGCAGCCCGGCCAGACCGACCGCCCGGCCCCTTCCATGGCACGCGTCGCGGCGACAGGCATGTCCCACATGAAAGTGGCCTGTTCCACCGCTATCCTACGCAATTGTACGACCCCGCCATCCGGCGGAAGCCGGATGCTCCCCGTACTACACCCGTAATCCATCACCGCCGGGCTTTTCCCCGAAAGCCTTGTCGCACGCACGGGCAACCGAGCGCCCTGTCGGTTCTATCCGGCGTCCGCCTCTGGACACCCCGGGCGCGCTGGGATATACTTGTGTATTCAGCGACCTCCGGTCAGGCCAATTGGAGGCCGGGGGGAGCAACATGAAACGTGACATCCCAAAATGGGTGTGGGTATCCATCGCCACAGCCGGAGTGCTGGTCATCGGAGCGGTCGACCTCGTTACCGGTTTCGACATGAACTTCTTCGTGTTCTACTTCTGGCCCATATCTATAGCCGCCTGGCACATAAGCAGGAACGCCTCCGTGTGGTTGAGCCTTCTCGCCGCCCTCTCATGGTTCGCGGCGGATGCCCTCTCAGGTCACATGCACCCGGGGCATTTCTACGCTGTCTGGAACACGATGGTGCGTCTCGTTTCCTTTGTCGTTTTGGGGGTGTTGGTGGCCAGAATACGGCAATTGCTCGCTGATCAGCGCAAACTGACGGAAGAACTGCAACGGGCCCTATCCGAGGTGAAGGTCCTCGAGACCTTTCTGCCCATATGCTCCCAGTGCAAGAAGATCCGGGACCAGGAGGGTTCCTGGCAGGAACTGGAGGAATACATCAGCGCCCATTCGAACACCCTGTTTTCCCACGGCTATTGTCCCCAATGTGCCAGGAAGGCGATGATCGAAGCGGGCCTGATCGAGAAATAGGCGGGTCCCGTCAGCTAGCGCCCGTCATCAATTCCACGTGAACGGAGGGACCATGGCTACTTGAGGTCCCAACCGTCCATCAGGAAGGGGCTTTCTATCGGCTGTCCAACCGCCATTACCTTGTGGGACGGCCTGTATCTTTTCCAGGCCTTCTCCGCCACGACCACTCCGAGAGCCAACAAGGCCTGCAAGAGATACGAGGCAAGGTGCCCGGGATGATGGAGCATTCGAACCACAAAGGGATCGCTGATGATCATCTCTCCCGCCACCCTGCCGAGGACCGCGGCACCGAGGAGGACACGGGGTAAGGAAAAAGGCGTACGCACCGAAATGTGAAAACTCTGCCCGGCGCCTTCCTTTTCGTTGTCGCCTTACCCACCTTACCCATTTGCCGTTGACTGTATGAAACCGCTCTGTTATAGTCAACAAGCATCACAAAGATCGGTCAGGAGAGGTTATGAACATTCTGGGTCTTCACATATTCGGCCACGACACCGGGGCGGCGCTCATATCGGAAGGGAAACTGATGGCCATTGGCGAGGAGAGGGTCGACAGGCGAAAGCACTCCGGGAATTTCCCCGTGTTGTCCGTCAACTATCTCCTGAAGGCAATGGGACTCAAGAACATCAACGATGTCGACCTCGTCGTGGGCGTCACCCGCTATGGCAAGGACGGCAGAGACAAGACGGGTGACAGCATCCGGGAGAAACTGGGCTATTCGGGAAGGATCCATACGATCTCCCACCACGAGGCCCATGCCGCGAGCGCCTTTTTCGCGTCACCCTTCGATGAAGCGGCCGTGATGGTCGTCGACGGGCTGGGAAGCAGCGCCCTGGAAATTGAAACGGAGAAACAGCTTCCCTTCATGCTGCGCGGGCTCCCGTTCAAGGATGTCAAGAACTACGAGGAGGTCCAGTCCTTCTACCGGGCCCGGGGAAACGAGATAACGGGCATCAGGAAGGACTACACCGTTCCCGGGTACATGAACGGCATCGGACTTGTCTACATGGGCACGTCGGTGTTTCTCAACTTCGGCGACTTCGGCTCCGGCAAGGTCATGGGCCTCGCCCCCTATGGGGGACAGCCGGGAAAGACGATAGGCGAGCCCTTTGTGGAGATCGTCGATGGTGTCGCCCTGGCAAGCAGCGAAAAGAACTTCGTCCGTCACAACGACCTGTACCGCAAACGCTACTTTCCGAACATACCCCCGAGGGAGCAGGAAAGGCTCCCCGACGACGTCTACACCGAGATCGCCTACGCCGTCCAGACGGCGACGGAAAACACCCTCATCGAAATGGCCCGTCACCTATACCGCATAAGCCCGTCGAAGAACCTGTGCTATGCCGGCGGTGTGGGCCTCAACAGCGTGGCGAACAAGAAGATACTCGACAACACGCCCTTTGAAAGGATATTCATCCAGCCCGGAGCCTGCGATTCGGGGATCGCCCTGGGGTGCGTCCTTCACGGCGCCCACATTATCCATCGGGAACCGCCCGGAAAGTATCGCCTCCGCAATGCCTACCTGGGTCGAACGTACAGCGAGGAAGAGATCCTCGCCGACCTTGCCGGTGTCAAGAACATCAGCTTCAGGAAAGAACAGGATGTGGCGCTTAAGGCCGCGGAACTCCTGGCCGAGGGCAAGATCCTCGGCTGGTTCGAGGGCGGCAGCGAGATAGGCCCGCGCGCCCTTGGTCACAGGAGCATCATCTGCGACCCGAGAAAGCCGGAGATGAAGGATACTCTCAATGCAAGGGTGAAACACCGGGAAGGGTTCCGGCCTTTCGCCCCGTCGGTCCTCCTCGAAAAGGTATCCGAGTATTTCGCCCTCGACTGCGAAAGCCCCTACATGCTCCTCATCGCCGACGTGAGAGAGGACAAGCGGCGTCTCGTGCCCGCCATCACGCACATAGACGGCACCGCCAGGGTCCAGACCGTCACAAGGGAGGACAACGGCAGGTACTACGATCTCATCAGGGAATTCGGTCGCATCACCGACGTGCCCGTCATCCTCAACACATCGTACAACATCGCCGGGGAACCGATCGTCGAAACACCCGGGGATGCCCTGAAATGCTTCATGTCGACGGAGATGGACTACCTTATCATAGAGGACTACCTCATCGAGGCGACAGGACCGAAGGAACTCGTCCACGGACCCGTTATCGATGAGAACAAGCTCAAGGCCGTCGATATCCGGCAGAAGCAGTGGCTCGGCAAACTCTTCTCAAAGAAGAAAGGGGCAACCTGACCGGGGAGCGTGCGGACCGCTGCCGGTTCGTCCCCGATGCCGCGTTGACAGGTGAGATGATTCAGTTATTTCTTTCAAGGTAATCCACGAGCACACCCGTTGTCCGGCGCAGCCTCTGACTCATGGAGTACGCGATCTTCTTGAGCAGTTTGAGGCCAACGTAGGGCTTTTCCCTGAAAAGGCGGTCCATGCTTTCCTTCGAGAGGACAACGAGGATGGTGTCGGCGGCCGCCGTTGCCGTGGCGGAGCGGGGACTGCCGTCTATCATGGACATCTCGCCTATGACCTTCCCCACGCCTATTGCAGTCACGCGCTTGGGGTCCATGCGCTCGTCCCTCTTCAGGATGATGACGCCGCCCTTCACCACGACACACATGAAGATCTCCCTGTCGCCCTCCTCAAAGATAGTCGTTCCCTTCCTGTAGGTCATGGTGCCCATGTAACCTGCAAGGGTGACAAGCTCCTCGTACGAGAAGTCCATGCTGAGCGACGTGTTCTCGAGCATCTCCGCCCGCTCCCTTATGGCACGTCCGATCTCCATCTCATCCTCTCCTCAATGCAATATTATCGCCATTTTCGGGCCGACCTGAAGCCAGCGCTCCTTGACACGCCTTTCATTTGTGCTATTAACACCTTATAACGCTCAGGAACGGCAAGGAGGTCGCCATGGGAGAGAGTGTGTACGTCGTCAATGAGATCGTGGGCACCAGCACGACATCATGGGAAGACGCGGCAAGGTCGGCCATAGAGACCGCCGCGAAGAGTGTCCATGACCTGCGCGTCGGTGAGGTCGTGACCCAGGATGTGACCCTGGAGAACGGGAAGGTGGTAAGCTACCGCGTGAGGCTCAACATCTCCTTTAAGTACCACCCGGACAAAGTCTGGCACGAGGAGATCAGGAAACACTGAGTCAGGCCTACTGCTTCTCATGTTTCCGGGAATGCACTGCCACGTGCAAACCCACAAGACGGGCTACGAAGACAGCCACATAGAGCTGTCCCACCAGGGCCTGTATCATGGAACACATTTTCGCGGGATAGGACCTGGGCAGGATGTCGCCGAACCCCAGGCATGTCATCGTGCTGAAGCTGTAATAGAGGAGATCCCCCTGCAAAAAGACGTTACCGGGGAACAGGAAGGACCGGGGATCGTGCAGCCAGAGTAGCTGGTAGACCATCTGCCACCACGTTCCTATCATAATGTACACGGAAATGCCGCCTTTTATGGTGTCGCCGGTGACCAGCTTCTCCGAGAACATTCGGCGGATCACAAACACGATGAGTATCCCGATCATCACAATATAGACAACGAGGGTGACGATCACCAGGGGCTTGCTGCGAATGGCGAAAACGGCCAGGTAGTGCAGAAGGAGCGCCACGACGGAGAGGACTATGTATACCGCGAAGAGGAGGCGGGAGGCCTTCAATATCTTCAGCATGATAATGAAGACCACAATGGCGAAGAGGGAACCGACAGTGAAGTGCAGCACATTATGGTGAACGGTCAGAAGAGAGGCCAGAAGCAGCGTGACCAGGAAGAAGAGAAGAAGGGAATACTTGTTCTCGACAATGCGCTCGATGCGTTCTCTATCCAACGTGAGCCCCCTCTAACGATCAATCTCGGGTTTTTCTCTATTGTGCAGCAAATTGCGTCAATTTACAAGGCACAATCCTGTCCAGTCCCGTTGAGCAAAGCGTGCGCCACTTTCTCCGAATTCTTGATTCCCTCCCTTATCCTGGTGTATACTGACGCTACGTTGTTGTTGAAGGGGAGTAGCTAGACAGGCAGGATCAACATGCTGGGGCGACCCTGGTCCTGCCGTTGGCCGGCACAAGCCAATTAGCGAGACCTTCGGTGTGCGATGTGCTGCATGCTGAGGAGTCTCGTTTTTTTGTGCCTCAGGATTCCGGAGGGTTCCCGTGGGTGTATACCTGGCATCGGTCATCTTCGTCGTTCTCGCCGAGATGGGTGACAAGACCCAGCTTCTCGCAATGGCCTTCGCTTCACGGTATCGCTGGCAGACGGTGCTGTGGGGGGTGTTCGTCGCGACCCTCGTCAACCATTTCCTCGCCGTCGTCGCCGGGAGCTATCTCACGAAGTTCGTCCCCATACAGTACATCCAGATAGCGGCTTCCGCCTCTTTCATACTCTTTGGCCTCTGGACCATCCGGGGAGACACCCTGGAAGGGGAAGACAAACGGTTCAACTTCAGCCCCTTCTGGACCGTCGCCGTGGCCTTTTTCTTCGCCGAGATGGGAGACAAGACCCAACTCGCCACCGTGGCCCTCGCAACGAAATACAGCAACATCATCGTCGTCTGGCTCGGCACCACGACGGCGATGATCATCGCCGACGCCATCGGCATCATCATCGGGATCGTCATGGGCAAGAAGATCCCCGAGCGTTTCGTCAAATGGTTCGCCGCCATCATCTTCATGCTCTTCGGCGCCGTCGGTCTCTATCAGTACCTGCCGAAAAGTCTGCTCACACCGCCCGCAATAATGGTGGGGCTCGCCCTCATTGTCCTTCTGACCGTCCTCATCGCCCGCCGGAACAACGCAAAGGCGTGAACGGGTCGGCGCTTTGCGCCTACGGGTCTGCGCGCAAGCGCGCAAACGGGCACATGCGTTGGAGACCTTATTCGGATCCATCCCTTTGCCTTTCCCCGTTTGCCCTTACAGACAGACCCATGAGGCGCGTGAGCGCCGACCCGTGTGCTCGTTCGCCCGAAGGGCGCTACTCTTTGACATCCCGGAAAGCTATATGATATCCTTGGGCTTTACAGGATTCCACTATCAATAGGGGGTACTGAATAGAATATGGACCAGAGGCTGAAAAGAATAGCGGGATTCCTTATCATTGGTGTGGCGATGTTCTTTCTCTCCTGCATTGTCCTCGAAACGGCCGCCGAGGCGCGGGCCGGCGGCGGACGGAGCATGGGGTCCCGGGGTTTCAGTTCGGGGAGCAGGAGCTCCGGTGGTTCCTATAACCGGTCCACTCCCTACAACACGACAAACCCGACCCGCCAGCAGGCGGCCAACCCGCAACAGCCGAATCCTTACAGCCCGCGAAGGAGCTTCCTCTACGGCCTCGGCGGGGGCCTCATGGGCGGGATGATCGGCAACATGCTTTTCGGCAGGTCCGGTTATGGTGGAACGGGAGGCTACGGCGGCGGAGGGTTCGGTTTCGGGGACATCATCATCCTCCTTATCATAGCTGGGATCATCTACTACGTCTACAAGCGCTACAAGGCAATGAGGCAGATGCAGATGAGCACCGCCTCCCCGTCAGGCTATAACTCCTACGCGTACAACGAGCCGGCTTATGACAATTCTTACACGTCTCAGCCTGCCGGCGGCTCCGTATCCGACGGTCTTCGCCACATCGCCGAAATGGACCCGGCATTCAACGAACAGTCCTTCCGGGACACGGCCGAGGACCTCTTTTTCAATATCCAGGGCGGCTGGACGCGCCGCGACATCAGCGGCATCGCCAGCCTCCTGACACCGCAGATGCGGGACATCTTCCAGGGAGATATCAACCGTTACCTGGAGGAAAAAAAGGTGAACCGCCTCGAGAACATAGCGGTGCGGCAGGTGGAGATCGTCGATGCCGTGCAGGACGAGGGAGAGGAGTTCATCACCGTCCGGTACACGGCGAGCCTGCTCGACTTCACCACCGATGAGGCGGGCACCGTCCTTGCGGGCAGTGCCACGGACCCGGTGAAGTTCCTCGAATACTGGACCTATGCGCGCAAGGTAGGCGAACGCGGCTGGAAGCTCGCCGCCATCACCCAGGAGCAGGATCACCGCTGACGCCTTTCATGACGAACGTCGAAGGACTGGAGGAACACTTTACGCGGGCATGACGGCCTACCCGTTCTATTCCCCTTGCCATCTCTTGAACAGCGAATGGTCAATGTCCATGAGGTCCAGCATTTTCCCCACGGCGTGGTCTACGATGTCTTCGATGGTTCGGGGATGAAAATAGAAGGCGGGCACGGGAGGCAGGACGATCCCTCCGAGATCGGCAACCCTGGCCATCAATTCAAGATGCCCCTTGTGGAGCGGGGTCTCCCGCACCGCTACAATAAGCCTCCTGCGCTCCTTGAGAACCACGTCCGCGGCCCTGACAACAAGATTGTCGTCATATGAATTGGCTATGGCGGACAGGGTCTTTATTGTGCAGGGGGCAATGATCATCCCGTCTGTCCTGAAGGAACCGCTCGACACTGGTGCCGCGAGGTTGTTCACATCGTGCACCTTTGAGGCAAGCTGTTCCACGTCCTGTGCGCTTCGGTCCGTCTCGCACTCTATGTTCGCCTTCGCCTGTGTGGACAGGATCAGGTGGCTTTCCACATCGAAATCCCTCAGGACTTCAAGGAGCCTTATCCCATAGATGACGCCCGTCGCCCCGGTGATTGCCACAATGATCTTCTTCATTTCCTTCCCGCCCCCTCCATGATCCTGGTCGTCAGCGTTCGGCACATGGCAACGACTTCATCGATCCCCTCGGGACTTATCCCGTCCCAGTGCAGACCGGCCACGACGACGACCCTGCGTTGAAGACCGCTTGCCAGCACCTGCGCCATTGTCTTTGCTATGTCATCCTCCTTGTGTCCCAGGAAGGTGTAGACCGAAGAGGTGGCACTCGTCCTGCCAGCATCAGAAAGGCCCGGCCTCGGCTGCGCGATGCCCACGGCCCCGATATGTCCTTTCCCTCCCTGAAGGACCACTACCAGGTCGTCGCCCATGACGTGCAGGACGGCCGATATCCTGAATGCCCCCTTCTCCTCTACCAGATCCGTCAATAACGCATCTCTCATGCTTGACGTCCCGCTTCAGGCTTCTCTGTCCCGGCCTGACGTCTCGCCCGGATCATCGTGTCGATGACATACACCGCGCGGCTCGCAAACTCGGGGTCGCTTATGTGCGCATCCATCTCTTCAAGGGCAATGTCTTCCCTGAGCAACCCTTTCAACTCCTCGGTGAAAACCCGGTCCGTCTCGGGGTCGTAAAGCTCCTCGCCCTGTCTGTCGGCCTCTGAGAAGCCCCGCGATGGTATGAGCACAAAGACCTGTCCTCGGGAATCATTCAGCCTTTCAGCGATGATCCTCGCGAAGACGATCATCTCTTCACGCTCCATGCGAACACAGAACCTGTCGTCATGATCGCGCCGCCTTCTGCCTTTCAGCCTGTCCGGCATCGGATAGAACGGGCTGAAGACCGCGTTGTCAAGACCTCCGGGGGCCACAAGGAGGGGTATCCCGACTTCGCCCGCAGCCCTGAACCTTCTTTGCCCGATCCCCCTGCAATAACCCCCGAACATCTCGTCCGCCACCTCGTGGACCGTGAGATCGAGCACACCCTCTATGAGCCCTTCACCCGTCATCTCCTCCATTGCCATTCCACCGACGCCGTTTGCGTGGAAACCGATCATCTCGTATCCCCTCTCCTCAAGCAGGGGTTCCACATTCATGGCGCAGCGCGAGTTTATCCCGTAGGCTGTGACGGCCACCATCGGCCTCCCCTCTTTTCCTGTGACACCGACCTCCATCATGGCATAAACGGCATGGGCCGCCTGTTGAAGGACCCGACCGACAAAATGGTTCCATCCCAAAAGGTCCGCCACGCTGTGGAACATGACGATGTCCTTTGTTCCGACGTACTGCCTGACATCCCGTGAGGCCACCGTGGAGACCATCACCTTCGGTATTCCGAAGGGCAAAGACCGCATGACAGCGGCGGCAATTGAGGTACCGGTGCCTCCACCAAGACCGAGTATGCCGTCCACACGTCCTTCGCTCAACAGCCTCCGCGCGATGGCAATCCCACCCTCTTGCACCGCTTCAACCGCTTCGGAGCGGCGAAGCACACCCGATGTGCCCGGGAACGGACCCCGGCCCGCCGCCTTCAAGACGTTCTCAAGGGAAAAGTCGGCCCCCATTGAGGGTTCAGACATCGTTCCCACGTTCATTACGAGGACATCCACACCCAGAGACTCGACGCACTCCTTCACGTAGGCGGCCTCTTTGCCCTTCGTGTCCAACGTGGCTACTATAAGCAGGGTCCTTTTAACCATTCCCCGGCTTTTGCCTCTCACTTCAGCCTGACGCCCGTCAGAAGCTGACCGAGGATCCTTTCCATGGGATCCTTCTTCCGCTCCGTTTTGGCGGCCACTTCCTTCTTGCTCCAGACGGATTCGGGTCTGACCTGCAGTATGATGATGTTGTCCGGAAACGGCAGATCGGCATCGATCCCAAACTCGATGTCGTAGGCCTTTCCATAGTACTCCTCTATCAACTTGCCAAGACGGCAGAGCTCACGCACTTCCTCGGGAGAAACGCAGAGCCTCCGGCGCATGTCGTCGGGCACGTCTGTCTGAACAATGTCGCTGCCATTCTGGCGGTAGACGCACCTGACCTCTTTGCTCCCCACCGTGGTCTTCACCGGATCCAGGGTGATCTTGTCCACAAGGAACGTATCGGGAGTGACAAGACCGCTCACAACAGCCTCGCCCAACCCGTAGCTCGCGTCGATGGAGATCTTCGAAGGATCGCCGTTGAGGGGGTTTATGGTGAATATGATACCGGACACCCGGGAATTGACCATCCTGGGGATACCGACCCCGATGTTGAAGAGAAAACCCATCCCCCTGTTGGCCCGGTACATGATGGCTTCCACGTTATAGGCACTGCTCCAACACTTCTTCACGTATTCTATGAGATCCTTCTCGCCCCGAATGTTCAGGTAGGTTTCCATCTGACCCGGCATGGATATCGCCCCGCTGCTCCTCACCGCGACGGGCACATCGGTGCCACCCGACATTTGAGAAAGCCTCCGGTAGCCCGTCAGGATCTCGTCCTCGATCTCCGCCGGTATCGCGCATGATTCAATGAGACCGATCGCGTATTCACTCGCCCTTCTCGTCGTCTCCAGGGCCACGGGGCCAATGTCTTTCACATAGGTCTCGATCTTCTCCCGTATCCCCGTGTCGGTGATGAACCTGTCGTTGGCGTTTATAGTGATGCAGAAACCGGGACTCACCCTGATGCCGGCGCTGATCATTTCGCCCAGGTTGGCGTTCTTTTTTCCCACGAAGTTGAAATCGTCACCCCGCGTTTCCTCATACCACAGCGTGTATCTCGTTTCTTTACCTGACATCCCTTTCCTCCTTGTCAGATCCTTTACGCGGGGCGGTTCACGAACCTGACGGCCCGTGCCCGCCCCATCCCAAAGGAGAGGAAGCGGCATCAGCCCGTCAAGCTTTCTCAAGAATGGTCACAACACCGCTGTCGCCGTCTATCCTGATGAGGTCTCCCGTCTTGATGAGGTGGGTCGCCTTTCCTGTCCCCACCACCGTGGGAAGACCGTATTCCCTGCAGACTATCGCCGCGTGGCACATGGGCCCTCCGACATCGGTCACGGCGCCAGCTATCTTCACGAAGGCCGGCGCCCAGCTTGGCGATGTGGTGGTGGCAACAAGGATCTCCCCCTCCTTGAGATCGGAGAGTTCCGAAACGTTCCTGAGAACCCGCGCCCTTCCCTCCACCAGACCGGAAGAACCGGGCGAACCCTTGAACTCCCTCACTTCCTCTTCTCCGTCGCTCCCGCCCTTGAGCCATTCGCCCAACACGTCCGTGGTCACACCCCAAAGCACTATGGTGAAAGGCTCCGTCACGACGTCGGGCGGTACCCCGAGTGCCGGTGGAGGAACCCACTCTCTGAACTTCTTATAGACCTCCTTCCTCCATGAAACCTCCTTCGGCCAATACGAAGGTCCCCTTGGCTTGACACCGGTAGCCCATGCCGTGCAGTAGTCCCACAGGGCCTGTTTTATCTCGTCCCTTTTCAGGTACCAGATATCCTCGACGTCCCCGATAAAACCTTCCTTTTGCAGGATCCTCCCGATCTGGCGCACCTTCCCCCAGAAGATGCTGTGGAACCAGTGTTCGATGTAGAACAAATGGTCCTCGACATAGGGGAAAACGGTTCTCGCGACCGCCAGCGACTGCTCGAAGGCCTCCCGGTCGTCGTCAGTTTTTATCAGTTTCCTGTATTCCTCGACTATCCTGTCGCGCTCCTTCACGAGCTTTTCCGTCGGGCGCCCGACCTCCTTTCCTTCCTTGAGACTCGTGATATGCATCCTGATGGCGTCGAAGGGAATGTCAAGATTATCGTTCCAGGAGATGTGGTGATGATACCACCCCGTTCCGGTGGATATGTAGAACCATGGATAACGGGCCTTCTCCATCTCGGCCAGCCAATCCCTGCCCGCCGCGGACTTCTCCAGTTCCCCCATCAACCCTTCCGCCTTGAGGGGCTTCATGAACATCTCTTCGAGCCCCGTGTCAATGGCAAGTCTTGCCAGCCGTATCAGTTCCGAATCAGGCTTGTACATGACAACATCGATGCCGGAAACCATTTTGGTCAGCGTGGACATGGGGATGCCCGGGAAGATCTGGTTCGTCGTGTTGATGAACGTCACATATGCCGCGTAACCAAGATTGAGGAACTCAAAATGGTATTGCCAGTTGAGAAGACCCATATTGATCAGATCGTCGTACTTTTTGAGCAGGTCGAAGCCGCGGCCTCTGCCGACCCCCTCCGTGACGACGCTGATGTCTTCCATTTCGGGCAATTCGCTGAAGTCGAGAGCATCCAGCTCCTCGATCAGCGCCGTAACTTTCTTCTTCCAGTTTTCGTAGAGTCTGTCCCAGTTCTGGTAATAGTATCCAGCCCTTTCAAGGAAATGGGGCACCCTTTTCGCCACCACCTCCTGATCGGCTATTCCTACGGGGGTTATGTACACATAGCCGTTGACGATGCGGTGATCGATACCCATGGCCGGCGGGATTATGAAATGTCTCGTGTTGTACTGCGACAGCGCGAGGGACCACGCCTCGTCCCATATAAGGTCGAACGGGTAATGGGGCTCGGGATAATGAAGACCGTCATAATACCATATCTGGCTGCTCTCAAAGGACTCTCTTTCCGGATCGTCCTTCGAGAACTGGTACTGGTAAGGATACATCCTTTCCCATCCCTGAGTACCCGTGATGACAGGCACATCATGGGGATCCATAAATGTCGTTGCGGCCATAGCTTCTCCTCCCCCTTGTTTTGTATTAAAGCCTGAACCACCTGGCTTCATCAAACCGTTCCGTGCAACGAAGGATCCTGCTCTTGTAGTTGATCACGAATTCACTGCGCAGTTTCAGGGTGACCTTCCTGAAATCCTCATTGTTGAGAAGCCTCGCGATATCGATGGGATCCTTGAAAGTGAATTCCGCTATGATCTCCGAAAAACCGCCAAAGAGCACGTTCCACCCGCCCGTCACTTCCAGGTAATCGAGCTTCTTCATCGTCGGGACGTGCTCGTTGATGATAAAATCTGCGTACTCCTTCTTCATCCCCGGCTTCAGGTCATAGTACTGGTTGAACTTCCATACTCCTTTTTGAATGGAATAATCCTCATGTTTCACGTTCCCCGTGGGGGCGTAGACACCGGAGACATAATTGTACACAAGCGATTTTAGCGCAACTGTCAGCTCCCTGAATTTTGACGTGTCTACAACCTCCGTGAGTCGACCGAGGTTTTCGGCCGCATACACGGCAACGATCCTCGGCCCAAAACCGACCTCCACGTAATAGCCTCCCACGGGATGGAAACCCTTTTCCTCGGTCTCCGGTATGTACCTCTCCGCAATGAACTGCATGTATTCGCTTTCGGCACCGGGTATCAGGTCCCAGTGCTGGGTAAACAGGATCGACATAACGTCCAACCTCCTTTCATTTGCGTTCCCTGCTCTTCAAGGCCTTGAAGATCCGTTCCGATGTCACCGGCAACTCCCATATTCGCACCCCCGTCGCGTCGTAAACGGCGTTCAGTATCGCGGGGATGGTGGGCATGATAGCACCCTCGCCGACCTCTTTCGCCCCGAAAGGACCGTTGGGTTCATCGCTCTCAACGATGATGGTCTCCACATTCGGCATATCGAGGCTGGTTGGTATGCGGTATTCCCCCAGCGTCGGGTTCGTGACACGCCCACTGCCGTCGAACTTTATCTCCTCGAAAAGGGCCTCACCGAGTCCCATAGACAGGGAACCTTGCATCTGGCCCTCCACGTTGGTGCGATTGATGGCAAAGCCGCAGTCATGAGCATCGGTCATCTTGTCCACGGTCACCTGCCCCGTCTCCATGTCCACCGTTACCTCCACCACCTGGGCCGAGCACCCGTAGGCCGGAGACGTTCCCACGGCCGCTCCTTTGTATTTGCCGCCAAGTTCTCCGGGCTTGTAGGCCCCCCTGCCCACTATGGACCCCCGGGACAGGTACGCGCCGCGAGCGGCCTCCACGAAGGTGAGCCGGTCGCCTGCCGGTGGATCGGTCCAACCGCGATGTTCCTTGATATAGCCCGTCCTTATGGTCGAGAAGTCGACGCCGTCCCTCTTGAAAAGAATATGGCCGTCCCTGATGTCCATGTCATCGACGGGAATACCCAGCTTCTCCGACAACACCTCGAGCACCTGCCTTCTTACGTCTTCCGCCGCCTGCTTGACCGCCTGGCCGGACATGAGCGTCTGCCTCGACGAATAGGCACCGAGATCCACGCCAAGATCGGTATCACCGGAAGTTATCCTCACGTCGCCATACCTGACCCCCAACGCCTCGGCTGCCATCTGGGTGAGTATTGTGTCCGATCCCTGTCCGATCTCCGCCGCCGGGGTGTAAAGGTTCACCGTGCCCCCATCCTCGGACAGCTTGATCACAGCGGTGGAATGGAACGTCTCGGACCGATATATGGGAAAACCGGCACCGGAAACAAAGAAACCGCAGGCAACTCCAATCCCCTTCCCCTTTTGGAGTTTGCCCTTCTTGTGTTCCCATCCCGAACCATCACGAACCGCCTCCAGGCATTCCTTCATCCCCAGGCTGCTCATGTTGAAATCGTTGCAGGTGACGTCTCCCCTTTGCATGATGTTTCTGAGACGCATTTCGATGGGGTCCATCCCCAATTCTTGCGCGATTGCGTCAAGCTGTTGCTCCCACGCGGCCCGGGCGGCAACTCCACCGTGTCCCCTTTGCGCGCCGTTGGCCGGTTTGTTGGTATAGATCCGGTATCCGTCGTATTTCATGTTCGGCAGCCTGTAAGGCGCTCCCAGAAGCGAACCGGCGTAATAGACCGTGGCGATGCCGAAGCTGGAATAGGCACCTCCATCAAGATAGCAGGTGTTCTTCAGGGCCATCAGGGTACCGTCCTTTTTCACCCCCGTTGTCAACTCGTGGAAGAATTGGTGGCGCGCCCGGCTGTGGAGAAAGACCTGTTCCCTGGTGAAGGTCATCTTCACCGGTCTTCCCGTCCTCATGGCCATGAGGCATGCCGCGAGTTCGAGGGTGCTGGCCGAAGCTTTCGGCCCGAACCCTCCACCTACATACGGTTGCGCCACCCTCACCTTCCCCACGGGCAGACGCAGCACCATCGCAAGGGTCCTCTGGACGTAATGCGGTACCTGCGTTGACGAGCGGAGCGTGAGACCATCTCCGGAATCATAGACGGCCAGACACGCCTGGGGCTCGAGAAACGCCCCGTCTTGCTTCTTGTTCGTGAATTTGTCAGTCCTGATGTAATCGCATTCCTTGAAAGCTTCTTCCACGTTTCCGAATTCCTGGTGGACTTCGGCCCCGATGTTGTTCGGAAAGTCTTCGTGTATTACCGGGGCGCCCTCACGTATCGCCTCGAAGGGGTCAAGGACGATGGGCAGTTCCTCGTATTCCACTTCGATCAGTCCGATCGCCTCCATGGCCGTGTCCAGGTCTTCAGCGGCAACTGCCGCGATCTCGTCCCCGATATACCTGACCTTGTCGATGCAGAAAATGGTCTCGTCGTATCGCGCCGGACTCACTCCGTATCTGACGTTCCCGGCTTCCTGCGCCGTTACCACGTCCTTCACTCCGGGCAGTTTTCTCGCCTTCGAGGCATCGATCCTCTTTATCCTCGCGTGGGCCACCGGACTCTGCAAAAGCGCTCCGTAAAGCATTCCCGTCATGGAAAGATCGTCCGAGTACCGGGCCGAGCCTGTCACCTTCTCACGGGCGTCCACCCGTGGCAATCTCGTGTTGATGACACTGTACTCCTTCATGGTCAGCTCTCCTCTTCCCTATTTCTTCATCGCCTTCGCCGCCAGGCGGACCGCCTCGACGATCTTCTGATACCCGGTGCACCTGCACAGATTCCCCGACAGCGCCGCCCTTACCTCCGCCTCGGAAGGGTCCGGGCGCCTCTCGAGCAGGTTTTTCGCCGTCAGGACCATCCCCGGGGTGCAGAAACCGCACTGGATCGCCCCGTGTTCCACAAACGCCTCCTGGACGGGATGCAAATTCCCACCTTCGGACACGCCTTCTATCGTATCAACCTCGCTGCCGTCCACCTGAACGGCAAGCACGAGGCAGGAATTGACGCAGCGACCGTCAAGGACAACTGTGCAGGCACCACAATCCCCGACACCGCAGCCCACTTTTACCCCCAGCAGGCCAAGATCCTCCCTGAGAACCTGCGCCAGCGTCCTGTTCTGCTCAACCGCCAATTCGCAAGCCCTCCCGTTCACGATAAGGGTTATCAGTCTTTTCATCGTCCACCCCTTTCTCCGGTCTGACGCAGGGCCTCATCAAGAGCGCCCCGCAACGTTCGCCTCGTCAGCACCTCGACCATGCTGCGGCGGTACCCGGCCCCTCCACGGATATCGTCTATCGGCGCGCATTCTGTCGAAGCGATCCGTGCCGCCTCAGCGAAAAGGTTTTCCGTGGGCCTCTCCCCCAGCAGGCTCTTCTCGGCGCGAGGGGCATGCACGGCTTTCGGCGCCACAGAACTCAGAATGATCCTCGCGTCCGTGATCGTCCCGTCCGGGCCGTCAAGGGTTATCCTCGAGGCCACGGCCACTATCGCGATCTCCAGGGACCTGCGGTGCATGAGCTTCATGTAATCTCCACCGGTAAAGGGGGGCGGGTTGTCCATCACGACCCGGGTCAACACCTCCGACGGTTTTATCACGGTCTGACCGGGTCCTCTGAAGAACTTGTCCAGCGGCACCTCCCTCTCCCGCCGCATGCCCGTCAGGATCACCCTGGCATCCATGGCCATGAGGGGAGGCGGAAGGTCGGCGGCGGGCCGGGCGTTTACGATGTTGCCTCCTATCGTCGCCCGATTTCTGACGAGGGGAGAGCCGAGTACCGAGGCTGCCCTGGACAAAACACCAAACCTTCTTCTCACGAGATCGAACTCCACGAGCTTCTCCACAATGAGGTGGGCCCCAATGGAGATCCCTCCATTCACAGCCTGCACCTCCGAGATGCCGGGGATCTTCCCGATGCCCACCAGCCGTTCAGGCGCGATCAGGCCCTTCTTCATGTTCACCAGGATGTCGGTGCCTCCGGCTATTATCTTCGCGGATCCCTTGAACTGGGAGAGCAATCTGCACGCCCCGGCAATGTCCCTGGGTTCGTAATAGTCAAATTTCGGCAGCAGGTTTGTCATCGATACCTCCTTCCTCGTTCTTCTCGTCCACATCGTCCCGGATCAGCCCACATGGAAATGCAAAGACCGCGATCCTCCTCACGCGCATTTAAGCCCCCTGCCCGACCGGCCCAGGATCTCTATCCCCGCGCTTATCACGGATCGAGCGAACACCGGGTCTTCCATGTTGGCATCTATCTCCGCTATTTCGATCCTTGCCGCCGCGTGCCTTCTGAGCTCATTCAAGAAACATCTGTCCTCTTCCGGGTCATACGTGGCATTACCCGGCACATCAACGGATGACCAACCTCTCATGGGTATGATGACCTTGACCGGACCACCCGCGCCGTTCAGTTTCTCCGCGAAAGCCCGGGCGGCTGACCGAAGCTCATCGGGTGAAGCCCTCAGCCAGGTTCTGAACCTGTCGATGTCGTATTTCCTTCGCGTCTTGTGATCTTCGGTGTACTTGGATTTCGGTGGTGTTATGTGGTTGACGCCGCAGGTGGAAATAACCTGCGGTATACCCGCCTTGCCTGCCGCTTCCATCCTGCTCGGCCCGGCGTCCCTCATTCCGCCCACAAGATGCTCCATCACTCCACCCGGAGCAAGGTCGATGACCGCGTCGAAGAGCCCCTGTGACACCATGAGTTCCATCGCCCGATCGCTGATACCGGCCGCGGAAAAGCCTGTCACCTGGTGCCCTTTCTCCTCGAGGGCAAGCCTTACAGCCGTGGCGCACCTGTCACACGGCCCCAGCATGGTGATCGCCACCGCCTTGCTGTCACCGCTCTTCTTTCTCGATACGATGGGCGCTGCCTCGGCCATCGCGCATATCCCCCGTGCAGCCCTCTCGATAACGTTTCTGAGCGCGTCTCCAAGTCCTGCTATTTCCACCACCGAATGCATGAGCGCGATATCTCCGGTACCGATGTATTTCGTCGACATGCCCGGCAGGGCTGCGGTGGACGACACCATCAACTTGGGAAGACCGAAAGGCAGCGAACGCATCACGTCCGTCGCCATCAGGGACCCGGTGGAACCGCCTATGCCTATGACTCCGTCAAGTCTGTTCTCCCGGAGCATCTGGAGGGCTTTCGCGGCAGCCCCCCTTGTCATTATGGCGGTGTTCCTGGCCCTCTCCCCGGACGCCAGGATCTCCATCATGGTGCTTCCCGCAGCCCGCGCCACCTCGTCGGGTGAAATATCGGCCGAAGCCTCTCCGTCCGCCGGCCGCATGGAGATATCGAGCACGACAGGCGAGCCACCAAAACGGCTGATCATGTCGCGCAGGTGGAACGTCTCCGCTCCCTTGGTATTCAAGGTGGAGATAATAAGGATCGTTTTCATCGTCATCCCCCGGAAACCCTTTTTTCCATCTCAGTCTTAAGCACCTTTTTATCCACCTTGCCGGAATCACCGACGGTGGGAAGGGCATCGACTATCTCAAGCCTCTCGGGCAGCTTGAAGGCCGCCAGCTTCTTTTCCTTGAGGAAGGCGACCATCTCCTCCTTGGAGAACGTCTCGCCGGCCTTGAGCACCACAAAGGCGCAGGCACGCTCTCCCATTTCCCTGTCCGGATACCCGACGATGGCCACGTTCGCCACCCTGGGGTGCTCGTTGAGGATGCCTTCTATCTCGGCAGGATATATGTTCTGCCCACCCCGTATGATCATGTCCTTTGACCTGCCCATTATCCACAGGCAGCCGTCGGAATACTTGACGATATCACCCGTCGTCGTCCACCCGTCCCTGTCAAAGACCGGTGCCGTGGATTCGGGGTCGCGATAGTACCCCGCCGGCGCGTGGGGCCCGCGAAACCAGAGCTGACCAGCCTCTCCGTCGGACACCTCTTTGCCCTCGTCGTCAAGAAGTCTCATTCGGTTCCCGGGGAGCATCCTTCCCACCGTCCTCCGGCGTATCTCGCCGGGATCATCGATGGTGCACCCGGACACGGAACCAACGTCCTGTGTCCCGAGGTCGCTCGTTATCGTCGCCCCGAACCTTCTCTCCGCTTCTTCGGCAACCTGGGGAGGCAGATAACCGCCGGCGCTTCGAATAAACCTTAGCGAACTCAGATCATATCCGGTCTCGTCCACCTCGAGCATGCGGACGAGGTGGGTGGGTACAACCCCTATGGCCGTGGCCTTCTCCTTCTCAATGAGCTTCAGGGCCCCTTCCGGTTCGAACTCTTCCATCATGACCGTCTTTGCCCCGACCAGGGGAGCCGCGAAGTACGTGAGGGTCCCCGCGGCGCCGCCCGCGTGCGGGGCGATGGCCAGCGTGATGTCGTCCCGGGTCAGACGCCAGATATCGACCCTCGCTTTTGACGTGCAGACCCGTGAGGCGATGGGCCATTCCACCAGTTTAGGGAGACCCGTTGTTCCCGTCGTGCTCGTCAACAGACCCACATCGTGGCACGCGTTGAACCTTCTCTCGTCGAGAGCCGTGTATTTTGCTCCGTCAACGTCTTCGTTCGCCAGTTTGAAGAGTGAGTAGGATCCAACGGGCGCGCCCTCGGGTACCTCCTCGTCAAAAAGGAAGAAATACTTCAGGTAGGGTGAGGTCTTCTGCAATTCCCTGTACATCTCGAGGTAATTGAACTTACGGTAGATGTGCGGAATGGCCACGGCTACCGCCTCCGTCCTCTCCACCATGTAGATGAGCTCTTTCTCTCTCAGGTAAGGATAGACGGTAAGCGATATGATCCCGGCCCTGTCGGCCGCTATCCTGGCAATGAAGCCATAGACGCTGTTCGGAGCCTGGATTATTATCCGGGAATCCTTTGGTATTCCCATGTCGACCCAGGCACTGGCAAGGTTGTTGAGCATCTTCCACGCTTCTTTCCATGTCACCCGGTATCTGGAGTCGACAAGGGCCTCGCGGTCTCCCAGCTCCATGGCGTTTCGCCTCCAGAAATCAGAGAAGACCTCCTCCGTCCAGTACCCGTCGTTTCTGAATTCGTTGATCATCTCATCGGTGTATCTGATCGGTCTCACGATAACCCCCCTTGGCACGAGAACATTTTAAAGTCCGAGCTCCGACCACCTTGCTTCGACCTTCTTCACCGTCTCCGGGTCGAGTTCCACGGGTATCGGCTTCTCCTTCCATTCATAGGGAATGGTCGCGTCCATAATGATCCTCCCCGTTATGTCCCTGGATTCTATGGGAAGCGAAGGATCAAGAGGTGTTGAGCGACCCCGTTTGATGATCTGGCAGCGGTTCGGCTGGAACCGGAAGCTCAGCGCGTACAACACTCTGGGGATGTCCCAGGGATCTATGTCCTCATCAACGACAATCACCGTCTTCAACCCGTAGGCCCCCATCTCTGTGGAGATCGCGGCCGTCCCGACCTGGTCGGCGTGCCCGGGGTACATCTGCTTCATCGATATGATGGCGAGAAACCGTCCCGAGCCTTCCGGAGGGCAGTATACAGCCTTTATGCCGGGGATCTTCATATCCGTCAATTGCTGCCAGAGGGTAGCCCCGTAGGTAAGGGCCATCGTCATGTGAGTGTCCGTGACGGCACGCCCCACGGTGGTCCCCCAGAAAACGGGGTTGTTCCGGTATGTCACACATGTCACCTGCTCAAAGTTCCGTTTGTCCGTCCCCACACCGGAGTAGTAGCCGGTGTACTCTCCGAAGGGACCCTCCTCCATGAAGGTCTCGGGATCCACGAAGCCTTCGATGACGATCTCCGCCGTCGCGGGAATAGGGAGATCGACCGTTTCGCCCCGCACCACCTCTATGGGTCCGCCCCGCACGGCCCCGGCGAAGTCATATTCGCTCAAGAAGGCGGAAAGGCGCGCCGCTCCGGTGAGAAAGAGCAATGGGTCACAACCCACGATAGACGCAACGGGCATGGGTTTCTTCAGGGCGGCATATTTCTTCAACATGATATCGGAATGTTTCCCCTTGATGAACTGGGTACCTATCTTGTCCCTGGCAAGAAGCTGGGCCCGGTACGTCCCCAGGTTGACCCAACCCGAATCCGGATCCTTGGTGATAAAGAAGTGGGCGGTACCCATAAACCTTCCCCCGTCCCTGGGGTAGTAGTGGGGTGCCGGGAACTTGAAAAGATCGATGTCGTCCCCTTTCATAATATTCTCTTTGCAGGGCGCCTGCGACCTGTCCACGAACTTCGGGGGCACCAGCGTCTTCCCCTTCTCCACCCAGTAGCGCATGAGATCCACCAGGCTCGATTCCAAAGGCGCGCCCATGATCAGGGCAAGTCTCTGCGTCGTCGTGCAAACGCTGGTTATGACGGGTGAAGTGTAGCCCTTGACATTCTCGAAGAGAAGCGCCGGTCCGCTCTTTTCTTCGTTCAGCTTGGCAATGTGGGAAAGCTCGAGGTTCCAGTCCACCTCTGCCTTTACTCTCCTGAGCTGACCCACCTCTTCGGCATCATGGATAAAATCTCTCATGTCCTTCATCGGTGCCCCTCCTGATCGTATTTCTTAAATCATCGAAAGATAATGAAATGATGTCAAATACATATAAATTATGTTGCACATAAGAAAAACTTATGTATACTTGTTCCTATAGCCTTAAACAGAGGTTGCCGCCCGCAACGAGCAGACATCAGGAACTGACGTTGCGAACAACATTTCCCATACCATCGGCCCTTGGAGCAATCCCGGACGGGCGGACATTCATCGATCGACTGAGCGTTGACAAATGCTTTTCTTCTGCCTTGCGGCAGGAGAAGCAGGGTGGTGGCCATGAACCTCAACCAGTTGAGAATATTCTATGAGTCGGCCCGACAGCACAGCTTCACCAGGGCCGCGGAACATCTTTGCGTCAGTCAGCCCGCTGTCTCCTCCCAGATCAAACAGTTGGAGGCTATAACACGCCTCAGGCTCTTCACCAGGGTTGGGGGGAGGACCTACCTGACTGAAGCGGGTCAAATGCTTTTCGATTACGCTCAAAAGATCTTTCAGCTCGAGAATGAGGCCGAACAAGTCCTCGACAGGATAAGAAAGGTGCAGACAGGCACCTTGCACATCGGGACGACAAAAACATACGCGCGCTTCCTCATGCCCAACTACATCTCCATGTTCCACGCCCTTCATCCGGGCATAAGCATCCACCTGGGAGAAGGAAGTTCGAGGGAAATGATGCAAAGCCTTCTTCATATGAAGAACGAACTTGCCATCGTGGCCAGCGACCGGGATCCCAGGTTCCTCAACAGCATCACCTTCCGGAAAGAGAACATCCTTCTCGTCATCTCACCTGAGCATCCGTTGGCCAAAATGGAAACCGTCACTCTCAAGGAAGTCTCCAGGGTCCCCCTCATCATGAGGGAGGAGGGGTCCGGGACAAGAAGGATCGTCATGGAAGCGTTCAGGAATAAGGGGCTTGTGCCAACCGTGCTCTACGAAGCAAGCAACCTCGAATTCACCAAGGAATTGATCGGGAGGGGAGAAGGCGCCTCGTTCATCGTCGAACCCGTCGTGCAGAAAGAACTGGCGCAGGGGTTGCTGAAAAAATTGACAGTAAGTGATGTTAAGCTTTCGATGGATGCCTACATCGTCTTCCTCAACAGGAATGACCTGTCGAGGATCGCAACCTCTTTTATCGACATGCTCGTCAACAGGCCGGACCAGGCCGTTCATTGACCACGGCAATGCAAGGACCAGACATTCTTCTTTAGACCCCGTTATCTATTGTCATGGTTGCCGCAAACGGGAACCCTTCTCTCATTTTGACATCCCGAAAAGCTGTGTGATATCCTTCACTGCAATAGTTCACTCTAAACAGAGGCATGTGGGGATCCATGCCAGTCCGAGCAGGACCGCCACCAACACACAGGTTTACACGTGAAGCCATCCACGACAGACAATAGAACAACCGACACCATTTCCCAGATCATCACCGTCCGGTCCTCGGCCGGCTCGGGCAAGACATACAGCCTGGCACAACATTACCTGAGTGTCCTCCTTACCGCCGCCCTGGCGGACGCCACCCTCCCCACGCGCATGGCGAACATTGTCGCCATCACCTTCACCAACAAGGCGGCGCAGGAGATGCGCACCCGCATCCTCGACTGGATGAAGCGCATCATCCTCGACCTGACCTTCGCCAACTCATCTCTCAAGCCGCTTGATACGGTCATGAAAGGGATAACGACGGTCCTGCCTGACGCCCCCCTCCCGGGGGAGGCCGGGGACACCGCCCGGACAGGGGAACTTACGGACAGAGCCGTCAAGCTCAGGGATTACCTCATGAGCGACATGGACCGGCGGTTCACGGAGCTGCTCAAGGACTTCGGTCACTTCAACGTCGGCACCATCGACAGTTTCGTAAGCCTCACACTGAAGGCCTCCGCGATGCAGCTCAACCTGCCGCCGGACTTCGAGGTATCCACGGAAACGAAAGAGCTCATCGATCTCGCTCTCAGGGAGTGCCTGCAGAGGACGGCGGAGGATGGACGCGCACAGGCCATCTTCGACGCCTTTCTCGATAGCTATATAGAACTCGAGGGTGACCGCGCGGGCTGGGTCCCCCGGGAGCTCCTCGGAACCGCGATCTCGTCCCTCTGGAATGAAGAGACCAAGGAGAACAGGGAGTTCATCATGCCCTCCGGGGGAGCGCGTGGCGGTGTAGCCGACCTGCGCCAAAAGATGGCTGACAGCGCGTCCCGACTCCTTGCGGCGCTCGCGGCCGACACCGGTGTGAAACCTCTCTCCCACCTGCTCACCGCCCTTGAAAGATGTGCCGATCCGCGGGAAAACCCTCTTTCGCAGAGCGTGTACTTCCAGCGCCCCCTGGAGGATTGCATGAGGAAGGGGAGCGGCCTGCCCGGCCCCGCGGAGAAGGATCTCTGGAACACGGTGGTCAATCTGCGCCGGCTCTACGCGGGGGCACTGGCGGCCTCGAAGTACGTCCCTTACCTCCAGGTCTACAGTTTTTTCAAGGAGGTGTTCCAGCGGGAGGTCACGTACTACAGGCGTGTCATCCCCATCGAGGAGCTGAACCGCCTGCTTCAGGACATAGTCAGCCGCAGGGATTTTGTTCCCGAGATCTACTACACCCTGTCGGAACGGTACATTCACTTCCTTCTCGACGAATTCCAGGATACGAGCCTCCTGCAATGGAAGAACATCGAGGTCCTGGCGGAGGAGGCCCTGAGCCGCGGCGGAAGCCTTTTCCTCGTGGGCGACAGGAAACAGGCGATATACCGCTGGCGCGGAGGGCGGCCCGAGCTCGTCGATGAGATAGCCGAACGATACCGGGACCACTATCGCGTGGGGGAGCTCCACCTCGACACGAACTACCGCAGCCTGGAGCACATCGTCACCTTTAACAACGAGGTCTTCGACGCGGAAAACCTTGCGGTCCTCGCCGGAGTTGTCCTCGCGGGACACCCCCCGGAAACCGTCAAGGAGGTGGTGAAGCCGTACCGGACATCGCGTCAGCTCTTCCTGGAGGCAAAGAAAGGCGGGGGGTTCGTATCCATCGAACAGATCACGGCCGACGGAGATGACGAGAACGGCCAGGATGTCTTCACCGGGGATGAGGCCCGTGAACTCGTGGAGGAGAAGCTTAAAGCCCTTGTCCGTGAAATAATGGCACGGGGCGTCTTTCGCCAGAGCGACCTCGCCGTGCTGGTGAGGACGCGGGAAGAGGCCGGCGCCGTCGTGGCCGTCCTCCTGTCCATGGGGCTCAGCGTTGAGTCGGAGCACACCGTCAGTATCAGGAACAACGCCCTTATCCGGGAGGTCATCTCTTTTCTCAAGTTCCTGGACAAACCCGATGACAACCTTTCCTTCGCGTCCTTCATAACGGGACGGATATTCACAGCCAGGACCGGCTCCGGAACGGGCCCGATGTCCGCGTGGCTCTCGGAAAGATGTCTTGCTGACCGGGGCCAATTCCTGTACCTCCTGTTCAAGTCCGATCACGGGGCCATCTTCGAGAAGGAATTCGCGGGTTTTCTTTCCCGCGTCGGCTATATGCCCCTCTACGACCTCCTGGTGAACTTCTACAGGCACTGGGAGGTTCTTGCCCGTTTCCCCGACGATGTGCCCTATCTCCTGCATCTCCTGGAACTGGTCAGGGAAAGGGAGCGCTCCGGGAACGGCAGCCTTGCCGGTTTCATCGACTTCCTGGAAGAGGGATCCCGGAGAACACCATACGGCAATTCCGATAGCGAAAAGGCCTTCCTCCTGCGTACCCCTGATTCGCTCAATGCCGTGAGGGTACTCACCATACACAAGGCGAAGGGGCTCCAGTTCCCCGTTGTCATACTTCCCTTCGTGACCCTGACGTCCTTCTCCGCGTCATCGGGCAGGGACAAGCAGCGGTGTTTCCAATCCGGTGATGACGGTCTCAGGCTCTTCTACCTGAAAAAGGAGTACACCGGGGTCTCACCCGAGCTTGCCGCCCTGTACAGCAATAAGGAACGGGAGTATCTCGCCGACGAGCTCAATAACCTCTATGTCGCCTTCACGCGTGCCGAGGAGGAACTGTATATCCTTCTCACCGACAGGAAAAGACAGAAGAACCACCTCATCGACCACATCTTTGGAATGAAGGCCTTCCGGTCCGCCGCGAAGGACGGGGTGATCGTCCTGGGGCGGGCAAGGATGACAGCTAGAGGGGACGAAGATGCCGCCTCACCGGGGTCCGGTTCTCCGGCTTCTTTCAGCGATTTCACCGGCGAGCCGGCGTGGGCCGTGAAGCTCAAGGGGAGCATCTCCGACCCGGGGCACCTGTCACGGCACGCGGTCAGGGCGCGAAAGAAAGGTAATGCCATACACCGGGCCCTCTCCTGGATCGGGTTTTTGCCCATCGGCGATGAGACCATTGAAGCCTTTGCCAGGACCGCCGCGGTCCATGAAGGCATACCCGACGCTGCCCAGGAGGTCGGGCGGTCGCTGAAGGCCTTCTTTGCAAACGATCGTTTCCGGCCCTTCTTCGAGACCGGACCGGACGTCTCCTTTTTCAACGAGAGGGAGATAGTGGACGGGAACGGCAACACCTTCAAAATGGACCGGATCATCCTAAGGCCCGGCCTGGTGGAGGTGATCGATTACAAGACCGGGGAGATCCGCTCCGACACCCATGTTGGCCAGGTGAGCCGTTACGGCAGGCTCCTCTCCGAGGTATATCCAGACCGGGACGTGAGAGGCTTCCTTCTGTACCTCGATGACGGGGAGGTCGTCAGGATATGAGCAGTGTGCTGCGCTCCATACCCTTCGCCTCGGACATCATCGAAGAGATCGCCAGCATCATCGGGACCGATGTCTCAAGCGGCGAAGACAGGGTCATCGTGTTTCCGGGGAAGCGCCCTTCCCTTTATCTCAAGGCCAGACTGGCAGCCATGAAGGGCCCGAGGACCTTCTTCCCTCCCCGTTGCTTCTCCCTGGAAGAGTTCATCGGCGAGATAGCCCGGAGGCGGAACCCCGGGTTCGCCGACATCGATCAGAGCGACGCTGTCTTTATCCTCTTCGGCCTGATACGGTCCCTCAGGGTCTTCGACCGCCACGCCTTCGCCAGGAAGGAATTTGGTGATTTCCTGCACTGGGGAAGACACCTCCTCAGTTTCATCGACAGGCTCGATATGGAGGGGATCGACAACAGCGCCCTCGTCAACGTGGAGAGGAACGCGTCCATCGGCTACGATGTGCCTCAAAGCATCAACGAACTCCTGTCCAACATCTCTCTGCTCAGGAGAGAATTCCACCGCGTTCTGGCCGATGGCCGGTGGTTCACGAGGGGTACAAAACGCATAGCAGCGGTTGAAGAGACAGGTGAGCGTGTCCCCGATGACCTTCGCCGGGTGGTCTTCGCCGGGCTCTTCGGCCTCACGGGGGGGGAGAGACACGTGCTCAGGTCCTTCTGGGACGCCGGGCAGGCCACGGTTCTCCTCTCCGGCGACCCGGAGGACTGGCCGGTGCTCAAGGACCTCGTGGGGCATCTCAAGGCAAAGGTGGAATACGGGCACGCCGCTGAAGGCGGCCGTCCGGCGGTCAGCCTTCACGCTGGCCACGACACGCACGCAGAGGTCCTCGAGGCATACCGCATCCTCCAGGAAGCGCCCCGAAAAAAGACCGCCATCGTCCTTCCCGAGGCTGATCCCCTCTTCCCGCTCCTCAGTTTCGTCGCCGACAGGACCGAACTGCGGTGCAACATCTCCCTTGGCTACCCCGTGGACAGGACACCCATCTTTGATCTCACGCGCGCCATCCTCGCCGCACGGGTCGAGAGAAGGACCGACGGACAATACCCCTCGCCGCGATATCTCGCCGTGGTCCTCCATCCCTTCATAAAGAACCTGGAATCCGACTCGGGTCTCAGGAGCCTCCTCGTGCACGTGGAGCGCTCCCTGTCGGACGAGACCGGAAAAGGCCTGCTGGCGGGCCGGTCGCTTGTGAGCCTCGGAGATATAGAGAAGGCCGCGGCGGCCTTCATATCTTCTTCGGGACAGGAGGGACATTTCGAAGCGCTCCTTGAGGTGCACCGGCTCTTCTTCCGGAATTTCGAGAACGTCACCACCGTGGGAGACGTCGCTGTGGCTTTGGAGGAGGCCCTGGAAGCGATAATCTTTAAGACGGACGTGCGCTCCTACGTACTCTCAGGGACGATCTTCGAGAGCATCTTCGGGGCCCTGGGCTCTCTGAAAGCCTCCCTCTTCAGTTCCCTGCCCCTGTCCGGCGAGCCGGCTGAGAACGCGCGCGCCATTTGTGACCTCACCCTTCATCACCTGGAAGGCACGGCCTTGCCCTTCGACACGCACCCCGTGGAGGAGCTCGAGATCATCGGCATGCTCGAATCGAGGAACATATCTTTCGATAGGGTCATCATCCTCGATGTCAACGAGGGCGTCCTGCCGGGGCCGAGGGAGGTAAGCCCCGTGATCCCTGCCGGTGTCTTCGAAACGCTGGGCATCCCGCCCCCCGAATTCACGGAGGCTATATACAGGTACAATTTCTACCGCCTCGTGGGAAGCGCCGGGGAGGTCCATCTCATATACCGCAACTCCGATGACAGGTCGAGAAGCAGGTACATTGAGGAGATCCTCTGGGAAGAGGAGAAGAGGCAGAGACGGCTGGATGTCATTCCCGTTCGGCAGGAACCGGTCCCCGTCAACCTGAGAAGACAGGCATCCTCCCCCGTCATCGAAAAAACCCGGACCGTGCTTCGCGCCCTCACGAACAGCGTTCTGTCGCCGAGTGCCATCGACACCTACGTGCGATGCCCTCTGCTCTTCTATTTCACGCGCCTCATGGGCCTCGAGGAACGCAGGGTCTTCTCCGGCGACATAGAGGCGACGGACCGCGGCACCATCATTCACCGCATCCTCAGCGACACCTTCAGCCCCTACCTCGGACTCACCCTGACCAGAAAGAGCGAGGACGGCCTCCGGGAAAGCCTGCAGAGGGCGCTGGAAAAGAATTTCAAAGACATTCCGGGGTCGGGAGACTACTATCTCTTCCAGCGCATAGCCTCGTACAAGCTGGATTCCTTCCTGAGACGCCACATGAGGACCTTGAACGAACCCGTGGCCATAGAATGCCTGGAGGAGGGTTTCAGAAAACGCCTGGAGATACGGGGCTCCGCCGTCTCTCTCTACGGACGCATCGACCGCGTCGACCGCGACATCACGTCCGCCAGGTACACCGTCTTCGACTACAAGACGGGCACAACGAGACAGTATCCGCCAAGGATCATGGAAAAAGCGGATTTTGGCGACATCCGGTCCATCCACGATCACGTTCCCTCATTCCAGCTGCCCATCTATATCCACATCTTCTCGGCGGAGAGGAACATACCCGTCGAGAGGGTTGACGCCGCACTGATACTGCTCGGCAACAATACCGACGAGGTCTTTCTGAAGGGAAAGGACGAAAAGGAGAACATACGCCTTTTCGACGCTTACACTTCAGGCATCGAAACGGTGATAAGTCACATGCTCGACCCGGACAACCCCTTCGAGGCCTTCGACACCGACCGCTGCGCGGACTGCACGGCAAGAAACCTGTGTCACATGTAAAAGCGGTTCCAGGGATAGAAGACCGTTTTAGGTTTTAGGTTTTAGGTTTTACGTTTTAAGCTAAAAGCAGGAACAACCCCGGACCCTGAAACGGTCTTCGCGGTCTTCACTTCCTTGAACCTTGAACGGTCTTCATGTTATAAACAGACATGTTCGTTGATTCTCACTGCCATCTTGAGATGGAGGATTTTGACAGGGACCTGGATGTTGTCGTCAGGAACTGTGTCGACGAGGGGCTTGAGTATGTCCTCACCGTCGGGACGGAGGAATCTTATTTCGGAAAGGTGCGAGGACTCATCGAGAGGTATCCTTTCATCTACGGGGCCATCGGCATCCACCCTCATAACGCGAAGGACTTCAGCGAAAGGACCGAGGACGTCATCCGCGAGGCGGCGAGGCATCCCAGGATAGTGGGTTACGGGGAGGTCGGCCTCGATTTCTTCAAGAACCACTCGCCCCGCGAGGTCCAGGAGAAGGTCTTCATCAGGCAGCTCGGTCTGGCACAGGAACTCGGACTGCCCATCATCGTCCACTCTCGCGAGTCGAAGGAGCGGACCCTCGACATCCTGAAGAAGGAGTACCCTTCGGGTTACGGGGTGATCCACTGCTACTCCTACGACGTGCCGGCCGCCCGTCAGTTCCTGGACATGGGATTTTTCATCTCCATCCCCGGAACGGTCACATACAAGACCGCCGGAGGCTTGAGGGACGTCGTGCGTTTCGTTCCCGTCGACCGGCTCCTTGCCGAGACCGACGCACCTTTCCTGTCACCCGTACCGCACCGGGGAAAACGGAACATCCCCTCCCATGTAAAGATAACCATCGAGGCCATGGCGAAGGAGCGCGGCGTTAAGACCGGTGAACTGGCGCCACTCCTGCGAGATAATTTCGTCAGCCTCTTTCTCAGGGATCCACGAAAGGACAGATCATGAAACCCGCCATAATCATCGTTGACATGCTGGAAGGCAACTACACCAAACCCATCACGGGCATCAAGGAAGAAGAGAAGATCGTCCCCGTCGTCCGGGACTTCCTCAAGATCGTCCGGGGCCTCGATATCCCCGTCATCTTTGCCTGCGACAGCTTCCTGGAAAATGATTTCATCTTCGAAGGCCGCATGAAACCCCACGCTATCCGGGGAACGGAAGGGACGAAACCGCTTTCCGAGCTGGAACCCCAGCCGTCGGACATCGTCCTCGACAAACGGCGATTCAGCGCCTTCTTTAAGACAGACCTCGACCAGACGCTCCGGACCCTTGGCGTCGACACCGTGGCGGTGGGAGGGATCAACACCCATTTCTGTGTGCTCGCCACCGCCCTCGATGCCATATGCAACGACTTCGCGACCATCATCCTCGAGGACATGAGCGCCGCTTACAAGAGAGAGATCCATGAGAATTTCCTCGACGCCTACCGCAAGAACGTGCTGTATCCCATCTTCCGCGTAATGAGCTCCAATGAGCTCATCGAGGAGCTCAAAAGAGACATGCGATGAGAGGGAAGAAGCAGGACATCTATATCGGGGGAAGACCCCCGGCGCGCAGGAAACTCATCCGCACTCCCTACATCGTTGTCCTGGTGGTCATAGTTGCAGCGGCGGCCGGCTTTTTCGCCTACCGCTACGCCAGGCTGGCGAGGCCCCCGAAGACGGTGGTCGTAGCGGAAGTGAACGAGCTCAAGATCTATTATCCTTCCCCGGCGGCAAAGCTGAGCCTGAAAGCCGTCCCCGTCAAGAACACGCTCACCGACAGGGAAAAGGCCGATGCCATCATGTCGGCCCTCAAGACGGGCAAGGTCCTTCCCGACACCCTCTCCCTTACCGATTTCGCGGCCGACATGGAGGGAACGGTGATACTCAACTTCACGCCCGACATAGCCCTTCTGAAACTCGATCCGCTGATGGAGATACAGACGGTCTATGCCATCGTCAACTCCTTTCTTGCAAACTTCACGAAGGCGAAGGACGTTCAGCTCCTCGCCGCGGGCCAGGCCATCTTTACCATAGGCGGGACCGTCTACACCTACAAACCGATAGAGTTCAACTCTCAGATGTTGGAGGATTAAATGATCGACCCAAGAATGATCCGCGAGAACATAGAGGCGGTGAATGCCGCGCTGGCGAAAAGGCAGGCCTCATTCGATGCCGGCAGGCTCGTCGAGCTCGACGGGGAGCGCCGCAGGCTTATCCAGGAAACGGAGAAGTTGAAGAACGAGAAGAACACCCTCTCCAACGAGATAGCGAAACTGAGGAAGTCCGGTGCCGATGCCGCCGATAAGATAGAGTACCAGCGCTCGCTGGGCAGGAGGATCGAGGAGACAGGGAACGGTCTCAAGGCCGTTGAAGAGGAATGGGAGCAGCTTCTCCTCGTCATTCCCAACATACCGGACCCCTCGGTTCCCCTGGGGTCGACGGACGAGGATAACACGGTCGTCAAGACCTGGGGTCAGAAGCCTTCCTTCGCCTTCACACCGAAGGCCCACTGGGACCTCGGCGAGGGCCTCGACATACTCGATTTCAAGCGTGCCGCCAAGATCACCGGTTCGCGTTTCACCCTCTACAAGGGCCCGGGGGCACTCCTCGAGCGGGCCCTTATCAACTTCATGCTCGACCTCCACGTCGGGGAGCACGGATATACCGAAGTGCTGCCTCCCTTCATGGTCAACCGCGCCTCGATGACGGGCACGGGCCAGTTGCCCAAGTTCGAGGAAGAGCTCTTCCACCTCGAGGGGGTGGACTACTTCCTCATACCCACCGCCGAGGTACCCGTGACCAACATCCATGCCGACGAGATACTCAAGGAAGAGGAACTCCCCGTCAAGTATGTCTCGTACACCCCCTGTTTCCGCAAGGAAGCGGGGGCCCACGGGAAGGACACCCGGGGGCTTACGCGCCAGCACCAGTTCAACAAGGTGGAGCTCGTCAAGTTCGCCCACCCCGACAACTCCTTCGACGAGCTGGAGGGCCTCCTGCTCGATGCCGAGGACGTTCTCAAGAAGCTCAATATCCATTACCGTGTCAGCGCCCTGTGCACAGGAGACCTCGGGTTCTCCTCGGCCAAGACCTACGACATCGAGGTCTGGCTCCCCGGGCAGGACATCTACCGTGAGATATCCTCATGCAGCTGCTTCACCGACTTCCAGGCCCGCCGGGCGAAGATCCGCTTCCGCAGGCAGGGAGGAAAGACGGAGCTCGTCCACACCCTGAACGGCTCCGGCCTCGCCATAGGCAGGACGGTCATGGCCGTCATGGAGAACTACCAGAACGCAGACGGCACAATAACCATCCCCGAGGCCTTACGACCGTACATGCACGGCGCGGAGAAAATAGGATAGGAAGACGGTTCAAGGGTTCAAGGGTTCAGGCTCTGAGGAGTTCGTTGATCCTTTTCGTGATGAGCGGGTCTTCTTCGATCTCTTTGATCTCGGCGAGGATGTTGTGGGAGTTGTCGCCGAAGAGGGTTTGGAGAAAGCTGAGGGCTCGGAGCTTCACGTCCCTGTCCCCTATCTCCTTCAGGGTATTCATGATGGCGATGATGGCCCTCTTCTTGCCCGTCTGGCTGATGCCTTGAATGACAAGGTCCTTGATCTCCAGGACGTCCTCTTCCTTGAGGTGCAACAGCAAGGGGTTGATCATATCCTTATCGTTGATCTCCACGAGGATGCTGATGGCATCCTTTCTCTTCTCCACGTCTTCACTGTAGAGAAGCTTCAGGATGGGTTGGATGTCGATGCCCCGTTCCGACCTGTTCGCGGTTTCGAAAAGGACCCTCCAATCCCTTCCCCGCGCGATGAGACTTGCGAGGGTGACACCCATTTCTTCCTTCGACATAACGATCCGGTCCTGCCATCTTTCCGCGAGGTCCAGGGTCTCGTCATCAAGAAAGGTCTCGTTTACAATAAAATTGCCGAGGCTGTTACGAAGCATCTTCTTCTCCTCGAACCGGCCGAGATCGAGGATGCGCCAGAGCGGTTCCCTGAGAACCCTGTTGGCGAGAACATAATAGGAAATTCCCTGGTACTCGGCCTCCCGGAGGATCCCGCGTTCTTTCAGGGAGGACACGAGAGGCATGATCCCCTCGTGGGGAATCGCCGTCTCGCCGTGAATGTCGTCAACATCGTACCTTTTCATGATAGGGCCGGCGGCGTCCACAAAGACCGACATGATAAGGGCAAGGTCGCCGTCATTCTCGATCCCCTGTAAAGCCTCCCGCACGAAACTATCCGTCTCGGTCGCGCTCCTCGGGAGATCTTCATCGAGGGGAAGGGTCCGTGCGTGGCCTTCTATCCTCCGCGGGTTTGCCGGCCTGTGCCCGTAGGATGTCCTCTCGAAGGCCTTCAGCTCATAGAGAGAGGATATCTGCATACCCTGGAACACGCGGTACCAGTCAAAGAATGTCTCCTTCTCACCACAAAGCACAAAGTAGGCCCCCGGCTCCCCGAGCATGAACTCGACAAAGCGCACCAGCTTTTCCCGTTCTCCTTGTTCCATGAAAACGATCTTTTCCAGGCCGTCGATGATGAAAAAGCACGGCCCCCTTTTGAGGAGTGTCTTGCTCAGTGAAGTTATGTCGAGGTCGTCCACCCGCGGGATCCTGTGGCGCTTTCCTATCACATCGCGCAATTCCTTTGTCGGCTGCGACCAGAGCTCGCAGTAATAGACGTTTTCGTGTACAGTGGTGAGCTGCGGCAGGACAAAGTACGTGAGCAGTGTGGTCTTGCCCGCCGACACCTCGCCCGCCACCACAACGGAACGCTCGTTAAAGAGCCTGTCGAGGACGATGGACGCCTCATCCCAGCGCTGCACGGGCACACCCTCGAATTCGAAGTATGGCGAGACCTTCGGTATCCTGAAGACGTCGCGTTCGTAATAGAAGTTGCTGGTGATGATCCACACGATCTCGCGGTACTGGAATCCGAGTTTCCCGTTGACGTGGTTCTTGAACCTTACGAACATGCTTTCCACGTACCGTTTCACACTCTCGAGCATGTGCGCTTCATAAGGGACCCTGCTGTTGTACTCTATGGAAATGATCCCCTCCCGGCTGTCGACATCGAGCACCGCCTCTCCCGGCCTCAAGGCCAGTTCGTGGTCACTGTACCTCTTCAAGCGGTTGTGGGACAGATCGGTAAAGAAAACGTCCACGAGGAGATGGGCGAAGTTGAAAAGGTACTCAAAGACCTTCATGTTCCGTATTATGGCCTTGGAGGTGTTATCCGTTATCTCCGTCTCAAGGGGGACCTTCTTGACGAGATGCGCATAGCTCAGGGCATTGATGGCCTCCACGGCACCCTCCGGGATCTCGAGGCGCCGCGCCAGCTCGTAGTTCATGAAGACGCCCTTCACATCCATGTCCCGGGCGTTGAGTATGTTCCCGTTGAGCGGCCAGTCGAACTCCTTCATCAGGGAAACATCGTGGAGGTAGATCGTCCCGAGGAGGGCGAAGATCTCGCCCGAGAACATCTCTTCCGTGCGGTCCTTGGGGTCCGGGATGAGTTTCTCGATGATGCCCTTCAAGGTTTCCACGTGCTCCGCGATGGGAGCGTCTATCCGCGGGAAGACCTTTTTCTCGCAATAGCTCCTGAGGTCGAGGAACCTGCGGTAGAGCTTGAGTTCCCTCTCCTTCTCCTTCAGGACCTCTTCCAGCTTCGCCTTCACGCAATCTCCCCCGGCCGCACGAGTCTGCAGCAGATCGTCCGCATTACATCTTTCCTGGGTGTCTGAACGGCAACGTTACCGTTAACGGATCTTTTGGCGCCATGCATAGAGAATCGGGCTCGCCACGAAGATCGAAGAGTAAGTGCCCACAATGAGGCCAAGAAAAAGCGCGAAGGCGAAATCGAAGAGCACTTCCCCGCCGAAGATCATAATGGCGGCTAGACTGATAAGGGTACTGATACCCGTGACGATCGTCCTGGAAAGGACCTCGTTGATGCTCGCGTTGATGATACTGCCAAAATCCTCGCGGGATTTCATCTTGCCCGAGTTCTCCCTGATGCGGTCAAAGACAACGACCGTGTCCTGGAGGGAATATCCCGCTATGGTCAAAAGAGCTGTGATGATGAGGAGATTGAACTCCTTGTTGAGGAAGTAGAAAACCCCCGCTATAACGAGAACATCGTGGAAGGTGGCGATGGTCGCCGCGATGCCCGATAGGAAGGTAAACCTCCAGGCAATGTAGATGATGATCCCGAGCAGGGCCAGAACGATGGCGATGATGGCGTATTTCTTCAGCGACTGGCCTACGCCGGGACCGACCATGTTGCTTCCCAGCATTTCGAATTTGGCGCCCTTCAACTGCGTCGACAGGATGGAGGTTATCTTCGTTGTGAGGGACTCCTTCTCCGTGTCCGAAAGCTTCGTCTTGATGAAAAAATCCCGCGTTCCGCTGACCTCCTGGATCTGCACATCGTCAATACCGCCCTTCTCCAGGGCGGACCTCAGGTCGCCGATATTGACCTTCTCGGCGAACCTCACCTGCACGTTCGTGCCGCCCGTGAAGTCGATGCTGAGGTTGGCCTTGCCGAGAGAGATCATGATAAAAGAGAATATCCCCACGGCCACGAGTATCGCCGATATGGCAAATGCCTTCTTCCTTAGCGAGATGAAATCTATTTTCGTATCTTTAATGAGCTCCATCATGGGCGCCGCCTCATATACTCAGTGTTCTGGGTTTGAATTTCACGAGTATCCAGTCGAAGATGGTCTTCGATCCGAACACCGCGGTAAAGAGATTTATGATCATGCCGAAGATCAGGGTTATCGCGAAACCCTTTATCGGCCCTGTTCCGAATATGAAGAGGACGGCCGCCGTGATGAGCGTGGTGATGTGGGAGTCGAATATCGCCACCCACGCCTTGGCGTAGCCCCCGTCAACCGCCGCCCGGACCGTCTTCCCCAACCGCAGCTCTTCGCGTATCCTCTCGAAGATGAGGACATTGGAATCGACGCCCATGCCGATGGTGAGCGCGATACCTGCTATGCCGGGCAGGGTCATCGTGGCCTTGAAGGCGCTGAACACACCGAGCAGATATATGAGGTTAAGTCCAAGGGCGATATTGGCGATGATGCCCGAATACCGGTAGTAGACGATCATGAATATGACAACGAAGAGGGTCGCGAGGAGCGTGGCCAGCATGCCCTTATTGATCGAGTCCTGACCGAGCGTCGGACCGATGGTGATGTTCTGCACCACCTTCACCGGCGCCGGGAGGGCGCCCGCCCGAAGCACGATGGCAAGATCCTTTGCCTCATTGAGCGTGAAGCCGCCGGTGATGGACGCCTTGCCGCCGGAGATCCTCTCGCGGATCTGCGGTGCCGAATAGACGGTGTTGTCAAGGACTATGGCAAGTCTCCTGTTCACGTTCTCCGCCGTCACCTTGTCGAAGATCCTCCCGCCTTCGCTGTTGAATTCGAGGCCCACCGATATCTCGCTGCCGATATCCCCGCTGCCCATGTGGACCCGTGCGTCCGTCAAAAGCTCGCCCGTCAGGACGGCCTGTTTCTTCAGAACGATGGGGGCTGTGGTCTCAATACCCGTCTCCTTGTTCTTGGACCTGATCTTGAGGACTTCGCTGCCCGCGGGTATTGCCCCGGTCTCGCCGCCCTGTCTCATGGCCTCTTCGTCGACGAGCTTGAATTCCAGCTGTGCCGTTCTGCCTATGAGCTCGAGCGCCCTGTCGGGGTCCTTCACGCCCGGGAGCTGCACCAGTATCTGGTTCTCTCCCTGTTTCACGATCACAGGCTCCGACACACCGAACTGGTCGATCCTGTTGCGTATCGTCTCCAGGGCCTGGTTGACGGCGTTCTCCTTGATCGAGGCAAGCTCTTTCTCGGGCAGAAGGAACTCGATATTCAAAAGATCCCCTTCCGCCTTCGCCGTGCCGGCCTTGAGGTCCGGGAACTTGTTCCCCACAACATTGAAGAGCTTCTCTTTCTGGTCGGGCCTGATAGAGACGTGAATGCTGCTCCCTTTTCTGTCTATGCCGAGGAACCTCACGCCGTCGGAGATCATGCCGTCCTTGAGGGCGCTCACCCGCCGGTCGGTTATGTTGTCCATGAGCTTTGTCGTATCGAGCTCGAGGAGCAGGTGCATGCCGCCTTTCAGGTCAAGCCCGAGGTGGATCTTATCGCTGGGAAGGTATTTCTTCCAGACGCCCTCGAGCTCCACAACATTGGGAAGGCAGTAAACGATGGAAACGACGAGGAAAACAGCAATGAGAATGAATCTCAGTTTCAGTGACTTGATCACGTATTAACCTCATTCGGTTGGATTCGGCAAAATTCCAGCTCAAAAAGTACAACCAAATTACAGCCATACACCCTGTTTGTCAAGACAAATTTCACGAACAGGCAACGCCCTGCGAGGTACTTCCGGGACCAATCTGCCCCCGCCTTCCCATCCCCCCCCAAACCCCCTTGAACCCTTGAACCCTTGAACTCTTGAACCTTCTTTGGCCTTGAACACCGTTCTATGCGTCCAGCACTTCCCGGATCTTCCTCATCAGTTCCTGTTGAATGATGGGCTTCGAGATGAAGTGTACCCCTTCCTCCCGCACGCCCTTCCTGTGGATGATGTCCGCGGTATAGCCGCTCATGAAGATGGCCTTGACGCCGGGCCTCATCCTTTCGGCGTTGTCATAGAACGCCTTCCCGCTCATCCCCGGCATGACGACATCGAGAAGGAGCAGGTCGACAGAGTCCCCGCGGTCTTCGAAGATGCGCAGGGCCTCCTCTCCGTCCCGGGCTTCGATGACCTCGTAGCCGCGCTCCGTAAGGACCATCCCGATGAATCTCCGCACCATTTCGTCATCTTCGGCAAGGAGGATCGTCTCCGTCCCGTCGGTGAGTCCCGTCGATATGGAGGGATCCACATCGACCGCGGCCGCGTGAGCGCCTTTGATGAGAGGAAGATGGACGGAAAAGACGGTCCCTATTCCCGGTTTGCTCCGAACATGGACATGCCCGGAGTGCTGGGTAACGATCCCGTAGACGATCGAGAGCCCGAGGCCCGTCCCCTGCCCCACCCCCTTTGTGGTGAAGAAAGGCTCGAAGATGCGCTCCACGATCTCCTCCGGTATGCCCGTCCCCGAGTCGCTCACCGTGAGAAGGGCATAGCTCCCGGGCTCCATGCCCGCGTCCTCCCCTCCGGAGTCCCTCCCGACGGTAACGACCGATGTCTCTATCAACAGGAGACCACCGCCCGGCATCGCGTCCCGGGCGTTCGTCGCCAGGTTCATCAGCACCTGCCCTATCTGCCCGGAGTCGGCAAGGACCACCGTCTCCTCCGGGCGGTAACGGCACCTCAGCTCCACGTCCTCACCGATCATTCTCCGCAGAAGCCCCTCCATGTTCCTGACGGCATCGTTGAGATCGATCTCCCGGGGAGCTATTACCTGCTTCCTGCCGAAGGCAAGAAGGCCCTGTGTGAGCGCGGCGGCCTTCTGCCCGGCGTGAAGTATGGAATCCACGTATGTCCTCTCGGGGCTCTCCGCGCTGAGGCTCATCTGCAGGACACTGCCATAGCCGATGATGGCCGTCAGGATATTGTTGAAATCGTGGGCGACACCCGCTGCGAGCTGTCCCACGGCCTCCATCTTCCGGGACTGCAGAAGCTGGACTTCCATGGCCTTCCATTCCGTTATGTCAAGGATCGACGCGATGGTCTTCCTGGAGTCAGGCAAGAGACCCACCGTGAGATGCACCTCAAGCGTCCTGCCGGACCTGTCGACGGCCTTGACGTCGTAACCGCTCGGAATGCCGTCACCGCTCATCCTCCGAAGGGCATGGTACTCCTTCAGCTGCTCCACGAAGTCGGGGTGGATGAATTCCGTCCAGGACCTCTTGCCGATCACCTCATCGAGATCGTATCCCGAGAGGCGGGCAAACTCGGCGTTCGCGAGAGAGATCGTGGAATCCTCTTCGATAATGATGCTCGCATTGCCCGTGTTCTCGAAGATGGCACGGTAGCGTTTCTCCGATTCGCCGAGGGCTTGCTCGAACCTTTCACGCTGTTCCAGCTCCCGCGTCAACTCCGCGTTCACCCTGACGAGCTCCTCCGTGCGCTTCCGCACCAGTTCGGCCAGGTGCTGGCGGTGCGCGGTCAGTTCCGTGTCCCTTTCCTCTATCTTTTGAAGCATATCATTGAAACCCCGCGCGAGGTCACCTATCTCGTCCTTCCCCGCCGCATCTGCCCTCAACTCGTACTGCTGCCTGTCGGCGATGGTCTTCATCATCCCGAGGAGCCTGGTCATGGGGTCGGTAACCATCCGCTGGAGGTAAAGAGAAAGGTAGTATCCGATGACGAGGGACGCGATGACGGCAAGGGCCAGGATCCCGATGTTCCGATAGAGGTTCCCATAGAGCCTCGTCAGGTCGCGGAGAAGATAAACAGATCCTACCCGTTCACTGTCCAGCGTTACGGCACGAGAGAACCACGCCTCCGAGAGACCGAAGCCGTACCCGCTCCCAAGTCCCCTCCCCCGGCGAATCTCGCCGGGCGACGCGTCGCGCCTGTACTCGGCCTGCATGGCCCCAGCCTTGTCGATGATAGCGGCGTACCGGACATCGGGAAACGCCTGAAGGACCCTCAGGGTCTCCTCGGCGTCCTTCTGATCGCGGAAGACGAGGGACGCCGCACTGTTCTTCGCCAGACCTTCCATGAGCCCTTCCGAATCGGATATGAAGGTCTTCCGCGCGGACAGCACCTCGTTGACGGTAATGATCGTCCCGACAAAAGCCAGGATGGCTATCGTGGAAATGAGATGGATAAGAATGAGCTTGCGCTTCAGGGGCAGATTCCTGAAAAGAGCCATTGCCCGGGAGCGCAGGTCCCTGCTCCTACTCACCGTCCACCACCCTTCCCAGCTTAAGGAGTTGGGAGCTGACCGTGATGCGGGAGCTTTGTATCGACCTGAGATTGATCTCGAACTTCACCTTGCTTGCCTCTATGTAGAAATTCACCATGACCCCTTCCTGCGCATAACCCTCCGTGTCTCCCACGGTCAGGAGGTCCATACCCCTGACCGCGTCGAGAATGGTATGGATGCGCCGTCTCTCCGATGAGCAGATGAAAAGCACGTGGCAGTCGCCGAGGGAACGTAAGGACGCCGGCCTTCTGACCTCCAGGGTCCGTCCCCGCACCGTCATGCCTTCCACGATCCGCATACTCTCTCCGAAGGGGTCCGAACCGTAAATGCACATCCTGTATTCCCGGACCGGGGAAGGCCATTCGACGAACTTGAAGAAGTTCGCCATGAACACCGCCTTCACGTCGTATTCGCCGAACTCCCGGACTTGGGCGTGAAGGGAATCCGGCTGGACCGTAAGTGCGAATCCCCAAAGGACCGCTATGATCAACAGGGTCTTCATCTTTCTAGAACCGGTACGTCGCCTTCAGCCTGAAGGTCCTGCCATCCTGCTCGATGTCGCTCTGGACATGCTCACGCGACCCGGGATTGCTGTACTTCTTATCGAAGAGGTTGTAAACGCTGAAAGAGAGGTCGAGATCCCTGAAGATCCTCTCACTGAGCAGCGTGGCGTTCACCAGGGTGTAACCCCCGTCGCGGGTACCGTCGAGGTTCTTCTGCGCGCTCGCGTACTGTATCTCCATTCCCGCGCCGAGCCAGTTCCTGATCACCGGGCCGAAAACATTGAGCTTGACGAGATGTTTCGGAAAATTCGCAAACTCAACGCCGTCCTGATCGCTCGAGACCTCCTGAAACGAGTAGGAGAACCGTCCCGAAAAACCAGCAAGCCACTTCCTCTCCATCTCGAACTGGATACCCTTACCCTCGGCCCTTCCCGTGTTGGCAAAGACCATGAGCCCGGCGGGGTCGATCTGCTGGCTTATAAGATTCTCCACATCATAGTAGAACCCGGAAAGGCACAGGCGGAAGTCTTTCACGTATTTCTCGAGAACGAGCTCGTAGGTCCTGATCGTCTCGGGGTCGAGGCCGGGGTTTGCCCCCTGCGTCACGTTCCCGTCGGTGTAGTACAGCTCGTAGGTGTTGGGTATGCGATAGGCCTCACCATAGATGAGCTTCGCCGTCGTCTTTTCCATGGGGTTCCATATGAGCGCGGCCCTGGGGTTCAGCCTCCCCGAAAAATCCTTGTAGTGGTCGTACCGGGCGCCCAGATTGACAAGCACCCTGTCGGTGACTACGAACTCTCCCTGGGCGTAGGCGCCCAGGCTGTACGATCCCCTGTCGTCGTCAAGGTAGACCGCATGGGGACTGTCGTCATAGTTCTTTTGCTGTTGTACAAGGTTATCCCGGTACTCCAATCCCGCTATCACGGTGTGCCGGTCTTTTATCCGGGTCTTGTAGAACGCCTCCGTTCCCCACCATTTGCCCACCGCAAGGTCCCTGTTCATGGTAAGGGGCGGATAGTCGAAGAGGTATTTCCCGTCATAGCGGTAATAATCGTAAAAGACCCTCACCGAGAGGTCCTGGTTGTCCTTGAGCGCCCTGCGGTACCTGACGTCTATGTAGCCCTGGGTATCGGTCGACTTCGTCCTGTCGTCATTGAAAACGGTTCCCCAGGCCCCCGTGGGGATGCCCTTGGCGCGGGAACCATAGGCGGCCTGAACGTCGAGGCCGTGGATCCTGAGGTTGGTGAAGAACGATGAGTATCCCTCGTGGTCATTGCCGTCGGACCGCCCCGAATTCGTCGCCGGACTGTCATATTCCTTGTAGTACAGGCTCTGTCCCCTGCTGCTGTAGCGGGTCGCCGACAGCACCATCTCCAATCCCCTGCCGAAGGCGCGGCCGAAGGTGGCCCTCTGCTTGTTCGCATCCGAGCTGCCCGCTTCGGCCGATAGTTCCAGACCGCTCACGTGGCCCGCACCCTTCGTTATGACGTTGATGACACCGAAGAAGGCGTTGCTCCCGTAGAGCGACGACCCCGGCCCCCGTATCACCTCGATGCGGTCCACGAGGTCGAGGTCAAGGATGAGATCGTTGCCCACCGCCGCGGTATCGTAAATGTTGTTGTTCATCCTGTGGCCGTCGACAAGCAGCAGCATTCGCGTATTGTAGTCGCCCTGCCTCAGGAAACCGCCCGCGCCCAGGTACCCGTAATTCCTGTCGGACGTGACGTACAACCCCGGCACGCTGTTGAGAACGTCCGCCATGGTCCTGTATCCGTAGCGCTTTATGTCCTGGGAGGTGATGATGCTGATGGAGGCGGGAGCATCCGATATCCTCTGCTCGTACCGCGACGCGCCGAGTACCGTCGATACCTCCACCCCCATCAACTCTTCGATGGGCATCGCGGCGAGTCCCGACGGCTCCCTGCCCTCCCCTTCGGCCACCGCGAAGGCAGGCGCGATGATAAGGGAAAACAGAACAACAAAGAAAACCCGGAGCGTGACGATCCTGACCTGTCGGTCTCTGGGCCCCTCAACAGCCCTGTTGTGGTTCATAGATGTCCCTTCTTCGGTGCCGCTGCCGGCCACCGTATAACTGGCTTATCGGCACGTCTTTGAAATCGTTTACCATATTCCTCCGAATATCGCACGTTCAAACCACCCGGGTACACCATCGCCGCAAATATGTGGACGCCAAATTGACACCTGCGATATGATAGACACATCATCGACAGGCCCCCGGGCGGGTTCCGGACATAAGAAGGAAGGAACGCATGGACAGGGAAGATATCGAAAAAAGGATCGGGCACCTCAGGGAGGAGCTGGAGTACCACAACTACCGGTACTATGTCCTCGACGACCCCGCGGTGACGGACAGGGAATACGACGACCTCATGCGCGAGCTTACGCGCCTCGAGACGGAACACCCGGAATTCGCGGACCCCGCATCACCGACGCAGCGGGTGGGGTCGCGACCCCTCGATGCCTTCACCTCGGTCCCGCACTCCATCCCCATGCTGAGCCTGCAGAACGCCATGGACGAGGAGGAGGTGAGGGATTTCCACAGACGCGTCACGAAGCTCCTCGGGACGAGCGATGTCGAATACGTCATGGAGGTGAAGATAGACGGCCTGGCCGTGGAGCTCGTCTACATCGAGGGGATCTTCACCCTGGGGTCCACGCGGGGCGACGGCAACGTCGGCGAGGACGTGACACAGAACTTGCGCACGATCCGGGCCATTCCGTTGCGTCTTCGGACCGATGGGGACGCACCCGTGCCGTCCCGCCTCGAGGTCCGCGGAGAGGTCTACATGGGCAAGACAGAGTTCCTTGCCCTGAACGGACAGCGCGAGCAAACGGGAGAACCTCTCTTCGCGAATCCGCGAAACGCGGCGGCAGGCTCCATCCGCCAGCTCGACCCCAGGGTCACCGCGACGAGGAAGCTCAACATATTCTGCTACGCCCCCGGCAACGTTTCGGAGGCCCCCTTCTCCACCCACATGGAATTCCTCGATCGCCTCAAAGCGTGGGGCTTCAGGGTCAACGGCAACACCCGGCTCTGCCGTACCATCGATGAGGTGGTGGACCACTACGACCATATCAGGTCCATCCGCGAGGAAATTCCCTACGAGATAGACGGCACCGTCATCAAGGTGAACAGGATCGATCACCAGACAACTCTTGGAACCGTCTCGCGCTCACCCCGCTGGGCCATCGCCTACAAGTTCGAAGCGATCGAAGAGGAGACGACGGTCGAGGACATCCTGGTCAGTGTCGGCCGGACGGGTGCCCTAACCCCCGTCGCCGCCCTCAAACCCGTCACCGTGGGCGGGGTGGAGGTCTCAAGGGCCACCCTTCACAACGAGGACGAGATAGCGCGAAAGGACGTGAGGGTGGGCGACAGGGTCATCGTGACCCGCGCGGGCGACGTCATCCCCGAGGTCGTCAGGGTCCTCGATGCCGGAAGGCCGGGCCGGGCCGGGCCTTTCAGAATGCCCGAAAAATGCCCCGTCTGCGGCGAGGTGGTGGTGCGGCCCGCAGGAGAGGCCATTCGGCGCTGCGTCAACATCAACTGCCCCGCCCAGATCAAGGGGAGCATCGAGCACTTTGCCTCCAAGCGGGCCATGGACATCGACGGCCTGGGGACGAAGCTCGTGGAGCAGCTCGTCGACAGGCAGGTCATCCGCGACGTGGCGGACCTCTATTATATAAGGAAGGAAACCCTTGCCGGCCTCGCGCGCATGGCCGACAGATCAGCCGGGAACATCATCGACGCCATCGAGGCGTCAAAGCAGAGGCCCTTCGCGCGCTTCATCAACGCGCTGGGCATCCGCCAGGTGGGCGAACACGCGGCGGACCTTCTGGCCGAACGCTTCGACTCCATCGACAAGCTCATGGCGGCGGACACACAGATGCTGCTGGCCATACCCGAGATCGGTCCCGAGGCGGCGGGCAGCATCACCGCCTTCTTCCGCGATCCGAAGAACCGCGAGACCATAGCACGGATCCTGGCCGCCGGCGTCAAGCTCGAGTACGAACGGGGCGGCACGCGGAAGCTGGCCGGCCTTACCTTCGTCTTCACCGGCTCCCTCTCGTCCCTGTCCCGCGACGAGGCGCGGGCAAAGGTCGAGGAACTCGGCGCTAAGACCGCCTCGTCGGTGAGCAAGAAGGTCAGCTACGTCGTCACCGGCGAAGAGGCCGGCTCCAAGCTCGACAAGGCAAGGCAGCTCGGCCTCGCGATACTCACGGAACAGGAATTCATGGACCTCCTCGCGTAGCCAGTTCAAAAACCCTCCACATCCCAACGATTCGTCACTTCTCAGGTCTGATTGGGCACGTCAACAAACCCTTCGACCCTGTTTGCGTACATTAATAGAGACAAATAAACAGCAAGGAGGATGCAATGAAACGCATTACCAGTCTTTCCGGGTTGTTCTGTCTCGCACTCATCGTCGTCGGGGCGGGGTTCTGCGCGAACGCCATGGCCGGATCGCAGACCGCAAACCTGCAAGTATCCGCCACGTGTTCCGCAAGCTGTGAGTTCCTGACACAGGGGACGAATCTCGCATTCGGCCCGCACGACCCGCTGAGCAACACCGAAACCATAGCGCAGGCGTCGTGGAGTTACAGGTGTGTCACAGGAACAAAATACAGGCTTTACATAGAAGGAGAACGGCAGATGTTGCTCGACGGCACGGACGAGACCAACAAGCTCGCGTTCCAGCTTTACAAGGACGACTACTCGACGGTCTTTCCTGAATCGGAGTCGACCGCCGGGGAACTGGAAGCCGCGTCAAACGCAGAGGTCCCCTTCACGATCAACGGGAAGATATCGGCGGGAGACGGTCAGTCCCTGAAGGCAGGCTCTTACAGCAAGACCCTGACGGTCACACTGCTGTACTAGAACAACATGTCGAAGAGAGACACCCTGGCATGGCCGGTTGAGAAAACCGGCCATCGTCCTGTTCCGCCTTTCATCCTGCTTATCGCCATCGTTCTGTTTTCCTGTGCACCGGCCTGCGCGCAGAGTTTCAGCGTACAGCCCACAAAGGTATCGTTCGACAGGAACACGAAGGCGCAAAAGCTGGTCATAAGGAATAGGAGCGCTCATGACCTTTCCCTCCAGGCGGGCGTCTGCAAATGGTCCCAGGATAAGGACGGCAGAGACATATACGAGGATACCTCCGACATCGTCATCTTCCCCAGGATCTTCACGGTCAGGAAGGGAGAACAGAGGCTTGTGCGCCTGGGAACAACGCCCGGCCCCGCGTCGCGGGAACGTGCCTACAGGGTCTTCGTGGAAGAGTTGCCCGTCAGAGACCCGAAAACGCCGCGCTCAGGGATCGATCTTGTGTTCAAGGTGGGGATACCCGTATTCCTCAGCCCCCTTCAGAACTCCCGGGAGCAGCTCAGCGTCTCCCTGGCGGTCGAAAAGGGAAAGGTCCTCGTCAGCGCTCTGAACAACGACAATGCCCACACCACCATTGAATCCGTGAGCATGATCGGTCAGGATTCCCGGGAGAAAGAGGTATTCTCGAAGAGCCTCACCGGCTGGTATATCCTGAGCGGCTCATCCAGGACCTATGAGGCCGATATTCCGCAGGCGCTCTGCGCCAGGCTTACAAGACTCCGCGCGGTTGTCAGGACGGAGAGGAATTCCTTTGAGGACGTGGTGGAGGTGACAGGGAGCATGTGTGGACCGCCCGTCAAATGATCCTGTTCCGGATCCGCGCGGAAGCAATGCTGGTTGTCCTGATGCTTCCTTTCATCTTCGCGACCCCCTCACAATGCCGGGCCTGGGAACACGTTGTCCTGGAGGTGGCCCTCAACACGGAGACGAAGGGCGATTTCTTTGTCTATCTTACGCATGACGGGGACTCCCTCATAGATAGGGAAGACCTTGTCGCCATTGGCTTCGAGGCCCCCGCGGGCACCACATCGCGGATAGGAGGAAAGACGTTCATATCCCTGAGATCGATGAAGGACGTGACGTATCACCTCGACGAGGAAACGGTATCGCTGCATATCACAGCCGCACCCCATCTCCTGAGGAGAAACTCCATTGATCTCAGGCCCGCAAGAAGGCCCGAAGTCTATTACCCGAGAGACACCGGCGCCTTTTTCAACTACGGCCTGAACTATGCCGGCCGGCAGCCCCTCGGCCACACAGCCTTTACGGGGACGACTCAGGTCGGTGTGCGTGCCGGCGATTTCCTCTTCCTGGGTGATTCAACCTACACCAATAGCGGCGACGATGAAAGGTTTGTCCGGCTGTCGACGAACATGATCCATGAGTCACGGCTTAACCTCGATCGCGCCGTACTCGGTGACCTCTATGCCACCTCCGGTCACCTCGGCAGCACCGTGAACATGGGCGGTATCAGCTTCTCCCGAAACTTCGGCATCGATCCCTATTTCATAAAGCAACCGATGGTGGACTACACGGGGTTCGCGACGCTGCCCTCGGAGATCAGGGTCTCCATGGACGGCGCACAGATCCGATCGGAAAAGCTGGGTCCCGGCCCTTTCGATCTCAGGAACATCCTCTCCTTCAACGGGGTCCACGATCTCACGATCACCGTCAGGGACGCCTTCGGCAGAGAGGAAACGGTTCGCTATCCCTTCTACTCCGCGGACACGCTGTTGCGCGGCGGCCTGCATGAGTTCAGCTACAACACCGGTTTCCTGAGGAGAAACTACGGAACTGAGAGCAGCGACTACGGGAGGTTCGCCGCGTCTTTCTTCCACAACTACGGCCTGACCGACTCCCTCACCATCGGCGTAAGAGGTGAGGGCTTGAGCGATCACGTCAACGTGGGCCCCAGAATGTCCTGCCTTGTCAGGCGCTACGGCACCCTTGGTCTCGGCGCGGGTGTCAGCCTCTCACGGGGGAAACAGGCCGGCTATGCGGCTTCCCTGGGCTATACCTATCAGGCACGCAACGCGAGCCTCAGGCTCCTTTTCACCAGGTACACCAGGGAATACTCGACGATCTCGACACAGACCACGGACGACAGAACACGGACGGAACTGGGAGCGGGTATTGGATACGGAACGCCCCGGCTTGGTTCGGTCTCCCTCGACTTCGTGGCCATCGGCAGGTACACCGCCACTGACAGCGAGAGGTACACCCTGAGATACTCACGAGGCATCACGCGAAATGCGAACCTCCATTTTTCAGTGACGCGCATGAAGAACGGCTGCTCGGACACCCGATTCGATCTTGGCCTTATTTTCTACCCCTGGAAGGATGTCACGCTCTCGGCGAGTCTGCAAAAGGGCGATGGCAGCGACTACCAGACCGTTCAGCTGCAGAAGAGTACCCCCGCGGGTGAAGGTTGCGGTTACAGGGTGACGGCATCACGGACGCGCACGTCGGGAAGCGAAACCTCTTCCATCGATCCCTTTGTCCAGTACAAAGGAACATACGGGACCTATAGCGCTGAGTTCCGCGGAGACTACGGCGCGGGGTCTGCGGATTCCCGGCAGTCCATGTCGATCGGCGCCTCAGGGAGCATTGCGTACGTGGGGAGGAAGCTGCACTTCGGACGCCCCGTGAGCGACAGTTACGGCGTGGTCAGGGTGGGGGACCTCGAGGGTGTCGGGGTATATCACAACAACCATCTACTGGGCCGCACAGACCGTTCCGGCCGGCTCTTCATACCGAATATGATCTCTTACGCGGACAACTATGTCTCTATTGACGACAGGGACATACCCGTGGAGTACTCCCTGGAGAAGGTGGGGAAATACGTTTCGCCCCCCTTCAGAAGTGGTACATTCCTGACCTTCGACGCCGTGAAGACCAGGGCTCTCACCGGTCGGATGGAAACAAGACCGGCAGGGCGATCCGTCCCCGTGGCCCTCGGGCACGCCGCATTCACGCTGAACGGAAAAGAGGTCTCCTTCGTCACCGGCAGAAACGGTGAGTTCTATCTCGAGAACATTCCCGCCGGCCGGTACACCGGCACGCTCCGCGACGCCCGCCGGACGTATTCATTTACCCTGGTCATTCCGTCCTCCGACGACATGACCGTAGATCTGGGAGGTATCCTTGCCGAAGACCTCCATTGACCCGAAGAAACCGCCGGTGAGGCCGTTGCTGCTTCTCCTTTCACTATGCCTCCTGTTGCTTCCCCTCGCCGCGGATGCCCAGGGCACCGGCGCTTGCAACGTGCTCGGGGCCGGCATCCACTGCTCCGAATACAACGCCCTCGATGAAGGATATGCCTATATGGACGGATGGATCACCGTGAAATGCGATGCACCCGCAACGGTGACCATTGCCATTGGCCCCGGTGCATCGGGGAATACAGTCAACAGAACGATGACAATGACAGGAGCGAATCCCCTGAGATATAACCTTTACACGGACCCGGCACGTAAACGGTTGTGGGGTGACGGCACCACCGGAGCAATGGTGACGGTTGGGGTGAGCGCGAATGAAGAGGTGTATGTTCCCGTCTACGGCAGGATAGATCCAGATCAGCCCACATCGAGCGGCGGGTACAGCGATTCCCCCGCCATCACCCTTACATGGTGAGCCGGGGTGGTTTCCAACAATTCTATTGACTCGTCGCCTCATTCCCTGTAGAAGATTATCTGAAAACCATGTTCGCGATAATTGGAGGAACATCGCTGCTCGACTGCCGGATCTTCTCCGGCTGGACCGAGGAAACCGTGGAAACCCCTTTCGGCACCGTCACCGTGAAGAGGGGAGATGGGGTTGTGTTTCTCCAGAGACACGGCAGCCCCCCTCTACCTCCGCACAGGATACGGCACCGCGCCAACATCGCGGCCCTCAAGGAACTGGGCGTCCACAAGATAGTGGCCGTCAATTCCGTGGGGAGCCTCACGTTCTCCCTTGAGCCCGGCACCCTCCTCGTTCCCGACGATTTCGTCTCTCCCTGGCACATCGAAACCTTCTTCGACGATGAGATGCGTTTCATGATACCCGTGATGGACGGGAACTTCGCCCACGAGGTGTTCGTGGCATGCAGGGAACACACAATGGCGGTGCGGATGGGAGGCATCTATGTCCAGACCATCGGGCCGAGACTGGAGACACGGGCAGAGATCAACATCCTCAAGGGCTTCGGGGACATCGTCGGCATGACGCTCGCCTCCGAGGCGACCCTCGCCATGGAGATGGACCTGCCCTACGCCAGCATCTGTTCCATCGACAATTATTGCCATGGCATAGTCGAGGTGCCCCTGACGATGGACGAGATCCGGGCGAACGTGACACGGAACCTCTCAACCATCGAGAGCGTGCTTGACACCCTCATCACGCGGGGCCTCTCGTGACGATCCTCATCACGGGCGTCCTCCTCGACGGCGCCGTCAGGGACATCTTCATCGACAACGGTGTCATCCTCGAGATCTCCCCGTCATGCACCCGCCCGGCCGACAGGGTGATAGACGGCACGGGCAAGGCCGCGCTGCCCTCTCTCATCAACGGACACACCCACGCCGCCATGACCCTCTTCCGGGGTTATGCCGACGACATGCCCCTGAAAACCTGGCTCGAAGAGAAGATATGGGTCCTCGAATCGAAGCTGACCGAAGAGGACGTGTACTGGGGCGCGAAGCTTGCCTGCCTGGAGATGATCAGGAACGGCGTCACCGCCTTCAACGACATGTACTGGCACTGGGAAGCAACGGCCCGTGCCGTCACTGATATGAAGATACGGGGTTTCATCAGCGCCGTCTTCATCGACATGTTCGAGGACGGCAAGGCCCGGGAGCAGATAGCGCTCAACCGTGAACTCTACGCCCTCTCGAAGAAGTACGAGCCCTACGCCACCTTTACCTTCGGCCCCCACGCGCTCTATACGGTATCGAAGGCAAGCCTCGAATGGATGCGCGATTTCTCCATCGACAAGGACATCCTCATCCACATGCACCTCGCGGAGACCGCCGACGAGATACGTTTCTCTCAGGAGAAGTATGGAATGTCCCCCGTGGACTTCCTTGACTCCATCGGCATCCTTTCCGAGCGCTACATCGGCTGCCACGGCTGCGCCCTCGAGGAGGCCGACGCCCGCGTGCTCAGCGAGCGGCACGCCCGCCTCGTCCACGTGCCCGTCTCCAATCTCAAGCTCGCCGTGGGAAGGGTCTTTCCCCACCGCCTTGTCGGGAAGGCCGGGATACCCTATTGCTTCGGGACAGACGGATGCGCCTCGAACAACCATCTCGACGTTCTGGAAACAATGAAGTTCGCCTCCCTGCTCGCCAAGTTCCACGCATCGGACCCGACCATGCTCCCGGCGAGGCAGACATTCGACATGGCCACCCGGACCGCCGCGGAGATCTTCCGCCTAGGCGAGTGGTCGATCAGGGAAGGCTTAAGCCCCGACATCATCCTCATCGACCTGGCGAGACCCGAGTTCGTCCCCAATTTCGACATCTATTCCGATATGGTCTACGCGGCCAACAGCTCGGCCGTGGACACGGTCATCTGCCTGGGAGAGGTTCTCATGGAGAACCGGATCGTTCCCGGTGAAGAGGAGATCATGGCAAAGGCCGCCGAGACGGCCCGCGCCCTCGTCATGAGATGATATTCGTCTGCGACGTCATGCTGGGAAAGCTTGCCCGGTACCTGAGGACCCTGGGCTTCGACGCCCCGTACATCCGCCAGGGAGAGGACCCGGCGTCCTTTCCCGCGCCTTCCGACAGGTGCGTCTTCCTCACGAGAAGACAGGACAGGACGGGCCGTCCCCACACGGTGGTCATCCATGAGAACGACCCCATGAAACAGATCCTCGAGATAAAAGAGATCATAGAGAGATACATCGACCCGAAGGCGTTCATGTCGCGCTGCCTTGAATGCAACGTACCGCTCATCGACACGCCCAGGGAGGAGATCGAGCCCTTCGTCCCGGAATACATATACCACCATCACGACCGGTTCAGAACCTGCCCGTCCTGCAAAAAGGTTTACTGGGAGGGCTCGCACGCGGAAGAAATGCTTGAGTGGGTTGAGAAGCTCATCGACCGTGCCGGTCGATGAGCCGACGGGCACGGGGGTATACGAGGTACAAGCGTTGAAAAGAGGATTCCCCTTCGACAAAATGATGAAGACCCTCAAGGATGTCTTCCCCGAGGATGCGGCACCGATCATCACCCGCATTTCCCGGGGGGAGACGTCAGACCCCTTCGTCGTGCTCGTCGGGACGCTCCTCAGCCTTCGGACGAAGGACGAGACGACGGAGAAGGTGATGGAGGCCCTGACACCTCGCGCCGGGACCCCCCGGGAACTCCTCGGCATCCCCGACGGGGAGCTGGAGAGGATGATCTATCCCGTTGGTTTCTACCGGAACAAGGCGAAGGTCCTCAAGGAGGTCGCCCGAACCATCATCGACAAGTACGGCGGGAGGGTCCCCGACACGATCGAGGAGCTTCTTTCCATGCGGGGAATAGGCCGCAAGACGGCGAACCTCGTCGTCACCGAAGGATACGGGAAGCCGGGAATCTGCGTGGATACACACGTGCACAGGATATCCAACAGGCTCGGTATCGTCTCGACGAAGAACCCCCACGCTACCGAAGACGCCCTGAGACAGGTCCTGCCCGGGCGATACTGGATCGTCTACAACTCCCTGCTCGTGACCTTCGGCAAGCGGATATGCACTCCCCTGTCGCCGAAATGCAGTGAGTGCCCCATTGAAGACCTCTGCCCGAGGAATGGGGTGACGAGGTCGAGATAGGGGGGCAGCCGTCGCAACGATCAGCCCCTGCCCGTCCCCGCCGTTGACAGCCCGATACGGCGATGATATATTCAACATGTCCTTAAAGGCGATGGCGCGCCGTACCCCATGAAAAAGATACTTTTCTACACCCACAACATATTCACGAAGGAGAACCCTGTAGGATACAGGATCCAGCAGTACTTTCCGTATCTCCAGGAAAGAGGTTTCAAGGTCTCCCTCCTGACAACGAAGGCGGATTTCGGCACCGTGCTGAGGACCGCGTCGCGGTCCGATGTCGTCGTTGTCCAGAGGCTCCTCCCGAGCCCCATGAAACTCTCCCTCCTGAAGGTGTTCGCGAAGAAGATGGTCTACGATTTCGATGACGCCGTCATGCATGGAAACAAGGGCGAGAGCGCGACAAGAAGAAAGAGGTTCTCCGCCATCGTCAGGGCCTCGAAGGCTGTCCTCTGCGGAAACTCCTTTCTCATGGAGGAGGCCGGCAGATACAGGGATTCCGGCATCCACTACATGCCCACGACCGTGGACATCGACGAATACCCGGTGAAGGTCCACGAAGAGCGGAAAATCTTCGTCGTGGGGTGGATCGGGACAAGTTCGACGCTCAGGTATCTCGACAGCATCAGGGAGCTTATCCTTTCCATCACCGACAGGGAGGGGCTCGAGTTCAGGGTTATCGCCGACAAGCCCTTCGGCGTCGAGAAACGGGGAATAACCTTTCAAAGATGGAACAAGGAAAGGGAAAAGGCGATGCTCCTCGATCTCGACATGGGCATCATGCCCGCCGAGGACGACCTCTGGTCCCGGGGAAAATGCGGTCTGAAACTGATCCAGTACATGGCGATGGGGCTCCCTTCGGTCACAAACCCCGTCGGCGTCTCGAAGGAGATCGTCGCGGACGGCGTTAACGGGTTCCTGAGGGCCGACATGAGGGGATGGGAAGAGGCCATAGGGGCGCTCGGCTCCGACGTGGCCCTTCGCCGGCAGATCGGCGCGGCGGCGCGGCAGACAGCGGTGGAAAGGTATTCCCTGCAGACCTGGGGCAAAAGGTTTGCCGAGATCATGGACACCCTATGAAAGACCCTGATGGATTGACGGTCGCCAGCATGAACGGCATCGAGTGGCACCTCGACGACAGGGGGCTCATCGAGGTCCTGCGGCCCTTCTCCCACCGGGGAGGGGAACGAAGAGCCTATGGCGCCTATCCCTTCAGGGCCGGCAGGGTGTTCGTCAAGTCCTTCCTGGAGAAGGGCCTCCTCGGGGCGATACGGAACAGGGTGCATCCCCGGGGACGGGTCGAGTATCTCATGAGCCGGAGACTCGCCTCTCTCGGGATATCGACACCGGTCTCCTACGGCTATGGATCGGGACCGGGGACCTCATGCGTCGTTCACGAGTACATCGAGGGGGAGAGCTTCATAGATGTCTTCCACAGGTCCGGTGACCGGGGAAAGCTCATCGCGGCCCTCGCGGAGCTGCTCAAGACGCTGGAAAGGCACCATGTCCTTCACAACGACCTCCACCTGCACAACGTGCTCGTCGCCAACGGCCGGCTCTACCTCATAGACCTCCACAAGATGAAGATAAAAGGGTCCTTCACCGGCGGCGACGAGATCTCGAACCTCTCCCACGCCCTTGCCATGGCCTACTGGACAATGACCCCCGATGAAAAGGAGACGTTCTTCCGGTGCTACGGAAAAGATGGAATACGGGATGAAACGGAGCAGACTCTCCGGGCCATGCACATGCGATGGATCCTGAGAAAGCAGCGCCGCGCCTTCGAAAACACGTCGAAGACACGGCGGGAGGGCAGGCACCTCTTGATCGTAGGCAGAGAGGACAGCGGCCGCGGGACCTACCTCGAGACCATCAAGAAGGACGCGAAGGTCGTCGTCGAGAGGTACACCGACCACGTGAGGAAGATATACCGCGGCAGGAGGAGGCTGAGACGTGCGTGGAAGGCACACATCGCCCTCGCCTACCTGAACCTTCCCCTGATCCCGGAGACGTTCCGCCTCTCCCTGCCCGCCCTCTTCCGGCGCGGGTACATTGCCATGGAGGATCTTGGCGGAAAGGGCGAGGAACTGGACCGCCACGTGGACAGGGTATATGACGGGGCCTCCGTCGGGCAGAGGAAGGCCCTGGCGGACTCCCTCGCCCTCTTCCTGAAGGGGGCGATGAAAACAGGGGTCGTCCACCGCGATCTGAAGGCCTGCAACGTCTTCAGGCTGGACGACGGCACTTTCCGTTTCCTCGATGTCGAGGATATCACCTTCCACGAAGCCGACGGGGACGTCCTCCACAGGATGCTCCTCCAGCTCAACACCACGCTGCCGAAGAGGATCGGGCCGCGGGACAGGCTGAGATTCCTTGCCAGGCTCACGTCTTCATCGGGCATCGACAGGAGGCAGCTGCTGGAGAGAGTGGTCCGGGACTCCGCCGGACGAGAGATCGTCTACCAGGGAATGGAAGGGCTCAGGACCGAATCGTGGTGACCATCATTTTTTACCTTTACAAAGAGTAGGTTTATTTGGTAATTTTGCAAAACATTATGAAAAAATTGAAGTGCGTCATCCTCCTCCTCCTGATACTGTGCCTGCCCCTCCTGATAGAGGCCCAGGAAGCCGAAAGGGTTGCCAAGATAGAGATCACCGGCAACGAACGCGTCGACACCGCCGTCATATCCGCCAACATCAAGACGAAGGAAGGCGACGCATACAACCTCGACAAGCTCCGCGAGGACATGAAGAGCATATACAAGACGGGTTTTTTCAGCGATGTCCAGATAGACGTAAAGGACACCGACAAGGGCAAGAACGTCACCTTCGTCGTCATCGAAAGGCCCCCCGTCAAGAGCATCCTGATGACAGGCAACAAGAAGATCAAGACCGATGATCTCACGGAAAAGCTGAAGATCAAGACCGGTACCGTCCTCAACATCGAAAAGGTCAAAGAGAGCATGGACGAGATCCGGAAGTTCTATGCCAGCAAAGGGTACTACGCCGCGAAGATCACCTACGAAATAGACTACGGCGAGAAGTACGAGGCCACGGTGAACTTCGTGATCGACGAACCGCAGATATCCTACGTGAGGAAGATCGCCTTTACGGGCAACAAGAACTTCAAGGACAGCAAGCTGCAGGGTTACATGCAAACCAGGGAAAAAGGCTGGCTTTCGTGGTTCACGGGATCGGGCATACTCGACGAGGATGTCCTCCAGGAAGATCGCCGAAACCTCGAGGCCTTCTACCACGACAACGGCTACACCAAGGTCCACGTGGGCGCGCCCGATATCCAACTCTCCAAGGACGGCAAGAGCATCTCCATCATGATACCCGTCGAGGAAGGCGTCAAACACACCGTCGGGACCATCGATTTCGCGGGAGACATCATCTTCCCCCGGGAAGAGCTCCTCGACAAGATCAAGACCAAACAGGGCAAGCTCTTCAGGACCACCGTTTTTTACGAGGACGTCCTCACGGTGACGGACCTCTATCAGGACAAGGGGTACGCCTTTGCCGACGTCGCTCCGCTCACCACCATCGACGATGCCAACCATGTGGTCAATGTCACCTTCCAGGTCACGAAGAACCAGGAGGTGTACTTCAACAGGATAAACATCATCGGGAACACGAGGACCCGTGACAAGGTCGTGCGCAGGGAGCTGAAATTCGCCGAGGGTGACCGCTTCTCCATCACCACCATCAAGGACAGCAAGAAAAAGCTGAAGAACACCACCTTCTTCAAGGACACCGATTTCAAGGTCGTCAAGACCGACGATCCCAGGAAGGTCAATATCGACCTCGGCATCGAGGAGAAACCCACGGGCACCTTCAGTGTCGGCGCCGGCTACAGCACGGCTGAAAAGGTGATCGTCTCCGGGGCGGTCTCGGAGGAGAACTTCCTCGGCACCGGCCGGAGGATCGTCCTCGAAGCCGCTCTCAGCAGCTACACCAACGAGTTCCGCTTGAGCTACCTTGAACCGTACATCTTCGACAAGAAGCTCTCGGCAGGGATCAGTCTCTTCAATTTCAAGCGCTACATGGATACGTACGACTACAAGAGAACGGGTGGCAACGTATCTCTCATCAAGCCCCTCACCGATGACGTGAAGGGAACCGTCATGTACCGCCTCGAGGAGATCGACGTCACGAACGTCACGGACGACGCCAGCACCTATATCAAGGAGCAGTCCGGTTCGAGCCTGACAAGCAGCATGACCTTCAGCCTCAACAAGAACACCATCGACGATGTCATGAACCCCACGAAGGGAATCAACAGCGGCATATCCACGGAAATAGCCGGCGGCCCCTTCGGCGCCGACAATAAGTTCTGGTCCCTCACCGGTTTCTACGGCAGGTACTTCCCCATCAAGTTCTGGGACAGCTCGTTCTTCGTCAAAGGCACCGCGGGAGCGATCAGGGGCTACGGCGGCGACCAGGTGCCCATCACCGAAAAGTACTACGTCGGCGGCATCAGCTCCATCCGCGGTTTCAGGTACGGTGAGGCCGGTCCCATGGACGAGAACGACGAACCCATCGGCGCGAAGAACCAGTTGTATTTCAACTTCGAATGGATATTCCCCATCTACAAGCCGGCAGGTGTGAAGGGGGTCCTCTTCACCGATACCGGCGCCGGTTTCGACAATTTCGACAGCCTGCGGATGCGGTCGTCGGCAGGCTTCGGCATACGTTGGTTCTCCCCCATGGGTCCCATCCGCCTGGAACTCGGATTCAACCTCAACCCCAAGGAAAACGAGAGGAAAAGTCTCTTCGATTTTGCCATCGGCACCCAATATTAGTCAGGAGGTTTTATGAAACGCTTTATCACGGTCTTTTTTGTCGTAGCCGTTCTTTTGACACCCCTTGCGGCGATGAGCCAGTCGGTCAGCGTCGCGTACATAGACCTGCAAAAAGTCATGCTTGAATCGGATCAGGGCAAACAGATACGGGCCATTCTCACACAGGATGCCGAGAGGCTGAAGAAGAACCTCGATGGCAGGCAGGCCGAACTCCAGAGGCTCAAGGACGCCTTTGAGAAGCAGGGCGCCACCATCACGCCGGAAGCCAGGGCCGACAAGGAGAAACAGTACCAGGCAAAGCTCAAGGATTACCAGAGGCTGTACAACGACTACCAGACCGAACTCCAGCAGAAGGACATGGAATACACCCAGAGGGTCCTCAAGGAGGTCGAAGAGGTGGTGCGCGCCCTCGGTGAGAAGGAGAAGTACTCCCTCATACTCGAAAAGAGCCAGGCCGGCATCCTTTACGCCACCCCCGCCATAGACATCACGGGCAAGGTCATTACACTCTTCAACGAGGCGGCCAAAAAGAAACCTGTCAAGTAATGGTCAGGCTGAGGGATATCGCTGCCGCGGTCAAGGGAGATCTGATTGGTGACGGGGATATCCCGATCGACGGCATTGCCGGCATTCAGAGCGCCCGGGAAGGGCAGATCACCTTTCTCTCCCACGCGAGCTACATCAAGTATGTCGCCGGGTGCAGCGCCTCCGCCGTTATCATCGGTAAGAAAACACCCCTTGAAGACGTCCGGGGAATGAACGTTGTCGTTGTTGACAATCCCGACCTCGCGTACATAGAGGTCGTGGGCATGTTTAGGAAGGAACCCTCCCCGCCCGCCGGCATCGACCCGCGAGCCGCCGTGAGCCCCGAGGCCGAGGTCGCCCCCAGTGCTTCCGTCGGTCCCTTCGCCTGCATAGAGGGTCAGGCGAAGATCGGGGAGAGGGTGGTGGTCTATCCTTTCTGCTACATCGGCCCCAACGTCACCGTCGGCGAGGGCAGCACCATATACCCCCATGTCACCATCTACCGGGACACGACGGTGGGGAGAAATGTCATCATCCACGCGAACACGGTCATAGCCGCCGACGGGTTCAGCTACACCTGGGACGGCAAGAGACACGCGAAGATCCCCCAGGTCGGTTCCGTCATCATCGAGGACGATGTCGAGATCGGGGCGAACACCGACATTGACCGTGCCGCGCTCGACGCCACGGTGGTGGGCAGGGGGACCAAGATCGACAACCTGGTTCAGGTCGCCCACAACGTTACGATAGGACAGAATTCCATCATCGTCTCCCAGGTCGGTATAGCGGGCAGCGCGCGCATAGGGAACAATGTCGTCCTTGCCGGTCAAACGGGGGTCAAGGACCACGTCAGCGTGGGCGACCAGGTCATGGCCGGGGGACGAACGGGCATCACGAAGGACGTTCCCGCCGGGTCCCTCATATGGGGGACCCCGCACATGCCCCACAAGGAATACATGAGACTCCAGATGTACATAAAGAAGCTCCCCGCCCTTTTTGAAAAGATCAGGGAGCTGGAAAAGCGACTCTCACCGGAGGAAGACGATGGTCGACATAAATGAGATACTGAGCCTGATGCCCCACAGATATCCCTTTCTCCTCGTGGACCGTGTCATCGAATTCGAGGAGACGAAGAGGATAGTCGCCATAAAGAATGTGACCATCAACGAGCCTTTCTTTCAGGGTCATTTCCCGGGAAGGCCCATCATGCCCGGCGTTCTCATCCTGGAAGCGATGGCACAGGCAGGCGGCGTCCTTGCCTTCAAGTCCTTCCCCGGTATGAAGGGTTCCGTCTTCTTTACCGGCATCGACGAGGCACGCTTCCGCAAACCGGTGGTTCCCGGGGACCAGCTCAGGTTCGTGGTCGACGTCGTGAAGCACAGACGGGAGATCTGGGTATTCGATGCGAAGGCCTTCGTCGGGGACGACGTCGTGGCCGAGGCACGCATAATGGCAATGCTCAAACAGGAGTGAGGGAGATCCACGTGATACATCAAACCGCCATCGTCGACAACAAAGCCGAGATCGCAGAGGACGTACAGATCGGCCCCTATTGCATAGTGGAAGGGGGCGTGCGGATCGGGGCGGGCAGCCGACTTGAAAGCCACGTCGTCGTTCAGGGGAACACGTTCATAGGCGAAGGCTGCACCGTGAGCCCTTTCGCGTCCATCGGGGGGCCTCCCCAGGACATCGGGTACAAGTACGAGCCCACCCGGGTGGTCATAGGCCGGAACAACACCATAAAGGAATACGTCACCATCAACCGGGGAACCATGAAGGGAGGCGGCGTCACCGAGGTGGGGGACAACAACTTCATCATGGCGTACGCCCACATCGCCCATGACTGCAAGGTGGGGAACAATATCATCATGGCGAACGGGGCGACCCTGGCGGGCCATGTGGAGGTCTCGGATTTCGTCATCTTCAGCGGCCTCTGCGCCGTCCACCAATTCTGCAGGGTCGGCAAGTACGCGTTCATCAGCGGCCTCACGGGGATTCCCAAGGACGTGCCCCCTTTCGTCATTGCCGCCGGTGACAGGGCAAAGCTCTACGGTCTTAATCTCGTGGGCCTCGAAAGGCGCAATTTCCCCAAGGAAGAGATAGTGAAACTGAAGAAGGCATACCGCATTCTCTTCAGGTCCGCTCTCCCTCTCAAGACATCCCTCAAGATCATCCGGGAGGAACTGGACGGGGACAACATCGGGTATCTCATCGAGTTCATAGAATCGTCAACGAGGGGAATATGCCGGTAAATGTCGCCCTCATCGGTCTCGGACACATGGGCCGGATCCATCTCGGCAAGCTCTGCTCCTTCGAGGACGTCCGCGTGTGCGGTGTTGTGGATGTCGATGACGCTCTCGTCGGCGAATATGCCGGAAAATACAGGGTACCATCGTTCTCCCGTTATTCCGATGCGCTGCCCGACGCGGCCTGCGCCGTCATCGCCACACCCACCGAGTCCCACTACGCCATAGCCAAGGCGTGTCTCGAACGGGGCATCCATGTCTTCCTGGAGAAGCCAATCACCGTGCTCCCGGAAGAGGCGCGGGAACTCGTCGACATGGCAAGCGCGCGGGGACTCGTCCTCCAGGTGGGCCATCTCGAAAGGTTGAACCCCGCGCTCAGGCAGGCGCTGCCCCTCGTTCGAAGGCCGCGGTTCATCGAGGCCCGCAGGATCGGTCCCTTCACGGGCAGGTCCACCGACGTCGATGTCGTCCTCGACCTCATGATCCACGACATCGATCTTGTCCTGTCCCTCGTCGGCGAAGAGGTTGCCGACGTCAGGGCCGAGGGCGTCCCCTTCTTCACGAACCTCTCCGACGTCGCCAGCGCCCGTATCGAATTCACCGGCGGGTGCGTGGCAAACATCACGGCAAGCAGGGTCTCGACGTTCCGCGAGCGCTCCCTGACCATCTACGAAGAGGACAGGTACTTCTCCCTTGACCTGATGCAGGGGAAGCTCACGGGCATCCTCAGAAAGGAAGGGGAACAGGCTGACACAACGGAGTATTCCGCCCCGCAGATGGACCCCGTCAGGGACGAGCTCATCGAGTTCGTAGCGGCCGTGGGGGGCAATTCGTCCCCCAGCGTCAGCGGAGCGGACGGCCTCAGGGCGCTCGAGCTCGCGAGCAGGATCCAGGACTGCATAGCGGGTGGACAGGGTACACGCCATCGATAGGAAGATATTCATATCGACGGGCGAGCTGTCCGGGGAAACCCACGCCTGTCATCTCGTCGAATCCCTCAACAAAACGGAAGGCCTGCGCATAACCGCCATGGGGTCCGAAAGACTCGCCGCGGCCGGCGTCACGGTTGTCCGGGATTACCGGGACATCTCCGTGACGGGACTCAGCGAGGTGCTCTCCCACGCGGGAAATATCCGGAGGGCCTTCGACACCGTCAAGACCCATATCAGGCAGGAGCGGCCGGATCTCGTCGTCCTCGTCGATTTCCCGGGGTTCAACATGAGGATCGCCGCCTTCGCCCGGTCTCTCGGCGTGCCCGTGGCATACTTCATCCCGCCCCAGGTCTGGGCCTGGAAGAAGGGGCGCCTCAGGAACATCCGGAAGTGCGTCGACATGGTCATCTGCATCCTTCCCTTCGAGGAAGACCTGTACGCGAAGGCGGGGGTCCCGGCGGTCTACGTCGGCCACCCTTTTGCCGAGACCGTGCGGCCGTCGCTCACCCGTCGCGAGTTCCTCACGAGAACGGGGGTCCGCGGGGACAAGCCGATCGTCACCGTCATGCCTGGAAGCAGACGGAACGAGATAAGACGGCACATGCCCGTCCTCATGGAGACGGCGGGCATCATGCGCCGGAGCATCCCCGGTCTCACCGTCCTTTTGCCCCTCGCGGACAATATCGACGAAACGGATGTCAGGCCCTTTCTTCAGGGCGACCACGGTATCACGGTCCTGAAGGGGAATTCTCATGACGCCCTGGCATATTGCGACGCGGCCGTGGTGGCCTCCGGCAGCGCGACCCTGGAGGCGGCCCTTCTCAAGACACCCACCGCCATCATCTACCGCATATCCTGGCTCTCCTACTCCATCGCGCGCCTCATCGTCCACGTCGACTTCATTGGCCTTCCCAACATCATTGCCGGCAAGGAGGTCTTTCCCGAGTTCATTCAGCGCCTCGACCCTGAAACCATTGCCAGGAAGGTTCTTTCTATGATAGATAAAGGAAGACAGAGCGTTGCGGGCGAACTGGGATCGATCGTCGATAAACTCAAGAAAGAGGATTCCTACCGGTTGGCCGCCAACGCGATATTGCACTTTTTCGAGAGAACATGAACCTCTACCTGAGACTGCTGAGATTCGCGTACCCCTATAAGACAAAGCTTATCATTGCCATGATCTTCATGTCGCTGTGCTCCGGCGCCCAGAGCTTCAGCGCCTACCTCGTCAAGCCCGTCCTCGACTCCATATTCTTCGAGAAGGACATGACGAAGCTTTACATCATGCCCGGCGCCGTCATCCTTCTCTTTCTGATCAAGGGCGCCTTCGAGTATGTTCAGGGTTATTTCATGGGCTATGTCGGACAGAGGGTGGTCACCGACATCAGGAACCTCGTCTTCTACAACATGCAGAAGCAGCCCCTCTCCTTTTTCGACAAGACGCCCACGGGCTCCAACATCTCCCGGATAGTGAACGATGTCTCCCTTGTCCAGAGCACCGTCTCCGATTCCGTTGCGGCGGTCCTCAAGGATGCCTTCACGATCATCGGTCTCGTCATTGTGGCCTTCCGCATGGAGTGGAAGCTGACGCTCATCGCCTTCCTTATCCTGCCCTTCTCCATCTATCCCATCGTCGCCTTCGGCAAAAAGCTCAGGAAGATAGGGCTCAATATCCAGCAATACCTCGCGCGGCTCACCAGTTTTCTCCATGAGACCATCACCGGCCAGAGGATCGTCAAGGCCTTCTCCATGGAGGAGTACGAGAACAAGAGGTTCACGGCGGAGAACGAAACGCTCTTCAGGATATCCATGAAACGCACGAAGATCCGGGCACTGTCCCATCCCGTGATGGAGGTCATCGGCGGGGTTGCCGTCGGTGTCGTCATCTGGTACGGCGGCAGGGAAGTCATCCTGGGAAATTCCACCCCCGGCACCTTCTTCGCCTTCATGGCATCCCTCATCATGCTCTATGAACCCATCAAAAAGATCAACAAGGAGAACCACAACGTCCAGCAGGGCCTCGCCGCCAGTCAGCGCGTCTTTGAGATCATCGACAGGCAGCCGGAGGTGATGGAGAGGCCGGACGCCGCCCCGCTCGAGAAGGTCGAAGGCGTCATAGACTTCGAGGACATCTCCTTCCGGTACGACGAGAAGATGGTCCTCAACCACGTGAGCCTCCGGATCGAGAGGAACGAGGTGATCGCCGTCGTCGGCAAGAGCGGAGTGGGAAAGACGACCCTTGTCAACCTGATCCCCCGGTTCTACGACGTCACCGAGGGTCTCATCAGGGTCGACGGCACCGATATCCGCGACGTCACCCTCGATTCCCTCCGAAAGAACATCGCCCTCGTTACGCAGGACGTCATCCTCTTCAACGATACGATACGGAGCAACATAGCCTACGGCGTCGAGCCCGATGAAGAGCAGCTCTACGCCGCGACCAGGATGGCCTTCGCCCATGATTTCATCCTCAAGCTTCCAAAAGGATACGACACCGTCGTCGGCGAGAAAGGGGTCCGTCTCTCCGGCGGCCAGAAACAGCGCATCGCCATAGCCAGGGCGCTTTACAAGAACGCCCCCATCCTCATCCTCGACGAAGCGACGAGCTCCCTCGACGCCCAATCGGAAATAGAGGTCCAGAAGGCCCTCGAGAACCTGATGAAGGGCAGGACGACGATCATCATCGCCCACAGGCTCTCGACGATCATCAATGCCCACCGTATCATCGTCATCGACAAGGGTATGATAGTCCAGGAAGGCACTCACGGCTCGCTCATCGAGCAGGAAGGACCCTACAGGAAGCTCTACGAGATCCAGTTCCGTGAAGGGGCCCGCAAGAAGGTCATCCCCCTGGGAAAGAAGCGCTGATGAAGAAGAGGATCAAATCCTTCCTGATGCTGCACGTCATGCCTCCCATGGTATTCGTGTTCCTGACGGCGCTGCGGTTAACACTGCGCGTCGAACACGTGAACCGGCCGCCCGACGACGCGTGGGGGAACCTCCGCAACTACATAGTCTGTTTCTGGCACGGCAGGCTCCTCATGATGCCCTTCGCGAAGAAGGGCGGAGGGGGCAAGGTTCTCATCAGCCGCCACCGGGACGGGGAGTTCATTGCCAGGATAGTGAATTACTTCGGGATCGGCACCGTCCGGGGTTCCTACAGGAAGGGCAGCGTCTCCTCGCTCAGGGAGATCCTCCAGGACCTTAAGGACACCATCGATATCGCCATCACCCCTGACGGCCCCAAGGGGCCGCGCTTTACCGTGAAGAAAGGCATCGTCGAGCTTGCACGGCTCTCCGGCAAGGAACTCCTCCCCGTCAGCTACGGTGCGGGTAAAAAAAAACCTTTCATTCCTGGGACCGCTTCATACTCCCCTACCCCTTCTCCCGGGTTGTCTTTCTCTGGGGAGACCCTATCCCTGTAGCACGTGACCTCAGCGCCGAAGAGACCGAGAGAACGCGCCTCAAGCTCGAGGCAACACTCATCCAACTGACCGAAAAAGCGGAAGAAGCGGCATGTGGAAAGTGATCTATAATCTGCTCACCCTCTGCGCCCTGCCCGTCTTCATCGTCATCGGCCTCGCCAACGCGAAGATGAGGAAGAATTTTCGCGAACGCCTTTTCCCGCGGGTTAAGGGTAAACCGGCAACAGGATCGTGCATGATCCACGGCGCGTCGATAGGAGAGGCCGTCATCGCCGAAGGCATGGCCGACTATCTCGCGAAGAACGGTGGCCCGGCAGACTTTCTCTTCACCGCCAACACGTCCTACGCGCAGGAGATGCTTGAAAGAAAGGAAGGCGCCAGGGAAGGCAGAAGGGTGGCCGCCCTTCCCTTCGACCTTAGCTTCTCCGTGCGCCGCTTTCTCGACCATCACAAACCCTCGGTCATCATCATCGTGGAGACGGAGATCTGGCCCAACCTCATCTGGGAGGCCAGGAGGCGGGCCATCCCTGTCGCCATCGTCAACGGCCGCATATCGGACAGCACCCTCGCCACATACCGGAGATTGTCTGTGTTCATGAGATCGGCCCTGGCGGCGGTGGACACCGTCGTCGCTCAATCCGCGGAGCACAGGCGGCGTTTCATCTCCATCGGCATGTCCCCGGAGCGCGTTTTCACCACGGGGAACATCAAGTATTACCGGCCGGTCCCGGAGGACATCCCGGGCAGGGAAGCGCGAGACAGGACCATCGTCATCGGCAGCGTGAAGGAAAAGGAGCTTGCCGAGGTATACAGGGCGGTCAAGCTCCTCAAGTCCGATCTCCCCGATCACAGGATATTCATAGCACCCAGGGAACTCCACCTGGCCGCTGCGATCGAGGAGGAGTTTTCAAAAACCTTCAGGACTGCCCGGTACTCCCGCATGAAAGAGGGCAAAGGAGACGACGGCGCCGATATCGTGATCGTCGATACCGTGGGTGACCTCCTGGGGATCTACGCGAGAAGCATGGCCGCCTTCGTCGGCGGTTCCCTTGCGCCCTACGGGGGGCAGAACATGCTCGAACCTCTCTTCGTGGGCACGCCCGTGTTGTTCGGCCCCCACACCGAGAACTTCCATGACATCGCCGCCTCCATCCTTGAAAGAAAGGCCGGCTTCCTCGTTGAGACGGCCGACGACATACACCGCACCGTGATGAGGCTCCTTGCCGACAATGACCTGTACGATTCCGTGCAGCGGGCCGGCTACGCGATCATTGCCGACCAGAAGCACGTCATGGACGAAACGGCGAGGATCATAAAAGGCCTCGCCGGGCCTCGAAACAGGAGAACGGACTGAGAATGGAATCCTTTGACAGGCTTGTATGGCTCATGGAGAGGTTGAGAAGCGACGAGGGATGCCCCTGGGACCGCAAGCAGAAGATCTCGGCCTTCAAAACCTTCATGCTCGAAGAGGTCTATGAGATCATCGAGGCCATAGAGAAGGACGACACGAAGGAACTCAAGGAGGAACTGGGCGACCTCCTCTTCCATATCGTCTTCATCGCCCAGATTACCAGGGAACGCGACGCCTTCGACATCAACGACGTCATCGAGAACGTCTACGAAAAGATGTACCATCGCCACCCCCATGTCTTCCGGAAAGAGGTCCTCGACGTTCCCATCGAGGTGAAGTGGGAAGATCTGAAGAGGGAGGAGAAGAAGGATGATGGATACTCGCTTCTCGCGAACATCCCTTCTTCCATGCCCGCTCTCCTGAGGGCTTATGTGATGACGAAGAGGGCCGCGAAGGTCGGGTTCGACTGGCAGAGGATCGAGGACGTGTACGACAAGATGTACGAGGAGATCGCCGAGTTGAAGGCGGCCGAGGCGGGAGGCGACCCGGAGCGGGTCAGGGAGGAGGTCGGTGACCTGCTTTTCACCATCGTCAACATCGCCCGGTTCCTGTCGGTGGACCCCGAAGATGCGCTACGGGCAACCTCGGACAAGTTCACACGAAGATTCAGCTACATAGAGAACAATACGGATATCCGGAATTCTGACGCCGACACGATGGACAAACTCTGGAATGACAGCAAATCCCTGGAGGATAAGGGCAAATAGCCCCTTGACTCATTCAGCTTTCATTACATTTGCCGCCTGTGGACCCTTCGGCCCCTTCACTATCTCGAATTCCACTTTCTCGCCGGTCTTGAGTGATTTGAAACCATCCTGCTGGATCGCGGAGAAGTGGACGAACACGTCCTCGCCGCCATCCTGTTCGATGAAACCGTACCCCTTGGAATCGTTGAACCATTTCACCTTACCTACTGGCATGCTGCGTG
>JAAYAK010000136.1 GCA_012719415.1 Syntrophorhabdus sp. | reverse complement strand
CTCCGCTTCTCCCGCCAAGGCTCAATAGAAAGTTGCAAAGAGGACACTTGCACCTATTCACTTGCAGTATTACTGAGCTGGAGGCTGATCAATCAAATAGTCTTCTGAGGCACTGGCCCGCGTCACACTCCTCCTTCCATTCTCGCGCTCGATCAAGAAGTTCGGTGATGGGCAGCGCTGCGGTATCATCTATGATGAGCTTGCTTTCCGAAAGCTTCCCTGCCGCCCTGACCAGTGGTATCCAATTGTCCCGGGTAAACGTGCCCGTTCTAAGCTTGGTGTGGTCAATGCCTGACTCGGAGCTGAGCAACCTCATGATGAACTCCTCCCTGGACATTCCCATGGAGAAGATGCCTGCCGGAATAGGGTTCTCCGGTAACATGGAAACATGTTGCGCGATGTTCATGCAGAGGGCGGCCTTTCCTACGCCGGAACGTCCCGCGACTACTATGAGGTTGCCCGGTTGCAGGCCGCTCGTCAGTCTGTCGAGGTCGGAAAACCCAGTTGGGACTCCGGTAACGCTCTGCTTTTTCTCGTACAAGCGCTCGATAAGCATGATGCGGTCCATCACGAAGTCTTTGACGTAGACACCTTTCTGTTCTACGCGTTCGTCCACGTTTGTAACGTCCGCAATGGTAACGTCCGCAATATCGGGTTCTCTCTCAGCGGCTTGCTCGACAGGCGCCGTGGTCTTGCTGGGCACCTTTTTCTCTGGCTTCCTTTTCTTTGGTTTCGGATCTGAGCGTTTTGTCCGTGCGGTCATCCTTCCATTCTCCTTCCTGTTTCTTCATATTCTCAATCTGAGCGCGTTTCGGGGTGTGAGGAATAGTCGTGTAGCACCTACCCCTCAGTGGACGTCTCAGAGGCCCTATTTCTTCGCTGCGGTCTTCCTTGGAGACTTCTTCACCGGCTTCTTCTTTCCGTTCCTCGCCTTTCCCGCCTTGTGCTCTTTCGACTCCTCGATCACCGGCACGGCCTCAGCCATCGTACGCTCCAGCTTCTCGGCCGCTTCCCTTCGGGTCGTATCGGACAGGTGGGCATATCGTTTCACCATCTGTAGGGATTTGTGCCCCAGGGCCTCTGCGATCGTGATCAAGGATTCACCCTGAATGGCGAGAAGGCTGGCATGGGTATGTCTGAGGGTGTGAAACGTCACCTTTTGCCGCCGGTCCGTGATGCCAGCGTTCCAGCCAAGGCCTTCAACGACTCTGTCAAAGGCATTAGAGAGCTCACGGATTTTTTGTCCCTGTCGGTCGGTGAACACGTATTCCTCGGGATATTCGGGCAAACGGGCCTGAAGTATTTCCCTAACGGCCGGGGTCATGAAGGCCTTCCTGGATGTCTTGTTTTTGGGGTCCGAGACATTAATGATCCCGTTGTCGAGGTCAATATCCATGCGGCGGAGGCTCGTGATCTCCCCGAAACGCAGGCCGCACCGGAGGGAAAGGAGCGCGATATCGTGCGTTGTAGACGATCTTTCCTTCAGTTTCGCAAGGATGAGGGCGGCCTCCTCCGGGGACAGGTACCTCTCGCGGCGGTTCTGTACAGTCGGCAGTTTAATCTTCTTGATAGGGTTTTCCCCCTTCCACAAGTTCCAAGCGACCGCCTTGTTCCAGACCATGCGCACCAGGACCAGGATGTGCTTCACCGTGGCATCCGAGAGGCCCTTCCTGTAAAGGTCGCTCTTGAGTTCTTCCAGTACCATTGGAGTGAGGTCGTCCAGGCGTTTCTTTCCGATGCTGTCCTTGAGGTGTTTATTGTACCTATTGGTGTCGTCATAACCTTCACGCGCCTTGTTCTTGGCTGCCCACGCGAGGTATTTGTCTGCCACTGTAGAGAACCTTGGAGCTTTCTTTCTTATATCGAGCTCCCGTCCGTGTCGCCTCTCCCGGATCCTTTCGATCCGGATCTGGTAAGCCAACTCGGCGGTATACTTTTCCGACTGCTTCCCGACCTTCTCAAATACCTTCTTGCCGCCGGCATAATAGGTGATATAATATGACCGGTCACCGGACTTCATGGTCCTGGTGAACACCCCTTGATACTTCGTCTTTTCGTATCCTTCTGGCATAGAATTTTTACCCGTATTACCCCCGTGTAGTCAAAAACAGCATGACGTGCGGTAAATCAGATTTTGTACAGAAACGCTGTAAACACTATATTTTATGCGGTAATACGAAGTCAAGGCAAATGAGGGAAAACAGCGGAAAATGGGTCAAAAAGGACTTCTAATCCGTAGGTCGCACGTTCGAGTCGTGCCAGGCGCGCTTGTTATTTCAATAGGTTACGAGGCATTCGGGGGGAAGAGGCAGAAGCTGTGCTACCCCGTATGCGACCCTGGAAGGGGTTTTTCAGCGGTTTTCGGAAGGTCTTACCCGCATAGATAGATCAAGCCAAAAACTCTCACCTTCCACGGCACACATCGCACGATCTATGGGAAGAAGCTGTGCTACCCGGAGAGGGTAGCATGGACTCCCGAGATCCTGGGCATCTCACTGTCAAACAAACCGGACCGTCCCCTTTCTCAATCCTGCTGTCACCGCATCCGCCGTCATTTGGAGCTTGCCGTCGAGCCACAGGCTCCCGTCGTTCTGGAGGATCGCGGCCACGGGCTTCCCATTCGTGTTTGCCTCGATATCGGCAAGCCCCATTTCCCGTACCGAAAGCACCTCCACCTGCCGGCCAGCATAGGGATGCTTCTTCTCTTTCATTGTCGCTTCACCATCCTTGTTGTAGCCCTTTATGAGCGCCACCTTGAGATAAGCAGGGTAGTTCCTCTTTTTGCCCTGGCTCGCGGCTTTGATGATGTTCTGGAGCTGGATGATGGTGTAGATACCCGCTTTGACGGCATCTGCGATGGAGGCAACAACGGTCGGCGTGTCACGGTATGATACTGGTACCAGTTGGAGGAGAGTGGGGAGGATATTTGTGTCCCTCCCTTCGGCCAGGGGCTTTTTCGATACGACAAACTTCACCTGGACGACATACCGGTGTCCGTGCTTGTTCAGTTGCATCGTTACATTGAGCGGGGTTCGCTCGTTGATGAATTTCAGGGCCGGCTTCAGGGCCACAGTGTTCAAATTTTTGAACAGCTGCAGCTTGTTCTTCTCGATCCCAAGCATTTCCCGGAGTTCCTCGACCTCCACCGTGAACTCAGCACCGTATCCGTTGTCTTTAAAGACATGCGCGGAGCAGATCTCGTAGAGGCGAGAGGCGTAGATCCCCGGGGCGGACAGGAGGAGCCTCAGAGGGATTCGCGTGTAGTTCAATTGCTCGCGTAAGCGAAGGAGGACGGGCTTTAATTTAGGGTCGAAGGAGAACTCGATTATCCCGCGGCCTCTCTTGTAGTCTGCTGAGCTGAACCAGTGTGTAACCAGCACACTCCCGTCTTCCCGTTCGACCCTCACCACCTTCCTTGCGAAAGGAACGATCACGGAATCAATGACAGCGTGCATTCTCCCGTTGTGGATCCCGCACAATTCCAAAAACTCCTTGACGGCGAGCCTATATGGCTTGAAGTCAGCATCCTCTGGTTGGATCTGGGCCAGGATCGAGAGGAGAAGACGCTGTTCTATCAAGGACAGCGAGGTCTTCCTCATTACGAGTGAGTTTGACTGATATACTATTTCTTCGGCGGTCGCCGCGTCCCTTACCATCCTTTCCTCCTGTCTTTAAAATAGATATCTACTAATATCGAGTCAATGCCATGCAAACACATAGCTCATTCTGCCTTGTCCAGTAACCGTCCATACTATATCTTATCGGCTTATTATTGTAAATACTTAATAGCCGTTGACCAGCCATTTATAGCCGCTGACCAGCCATTTATAGCCGATACCGCTGTAACTTATCGACATCACAGAAGAATGTGGCCCTTAATATTAAATAGTTAAATAAACCGCAGGGAGAAAAAGAGGGAACTCAAGTTTTTCGGGTCGCGTCACGACCCCCTGTGCTTCCTTCTCCCTTCCATTCATTCCGGGCAACGTGGGGCAGTAGGTAAACAACCTGCTGATCGCGGTCTTTGGCGCCGGCCCCTCGTGGCGTTTCGCCACGTTCCGGGGCCCCGGGATAGCTGAACATTTCACCGAGCTCCAGGACAGTAGGGAAAGAACAGGATCCACCCCTTTCCTCCCACCGAAAGGCAAAGGCGGAGGAGAGAAGTCAACTCCCCTGTTCTTTCCCTACTGTCCAGTTGGAGTGGGAGGTTTGCATATCACCGCTGTCACAGGCCGCGCGAAGCTCAGGCCTGGCGTTCTACAGGAGGGTGAAGGAGCAGTTTACCTACTGCCCTCATGGAACGGAGACTTCTGCTTTTTACCTACTGCCCGTCTTTGTCTGTAGATGTGTTATTGTCGTCCAGGGAGGGGGGGTAGCGACGCGCGCGCCGTGATCATCGCAGATATATCTTGATCGCTTCCTCGATGTCATCTTCTTCCACGTTGAGCTCCTCGAATACCTTGACCAGCAACTGCACCTTATGGTTCGCAGCCAGCCGCCCGGGTGACACGATGTCGTCCGGATTGAGATGTTCCAGTGTCTTGGCCAGCTCGGGGATCAGGTATTCGGCACCGGTCCTCAGTTTCTTGAGTGCCTCGCCGGGATACCTGTTCGGTAGATAGAGCTCGGATAAAGAGATGTAGATATTGAGCGCAGGTGAGGGCTCCTCGTCTTCCTCCTCGTCTACGGCTGATATCCTGCTTGCTTCGATGTTCTTCTCCACGAGGAGGGCCTCGATGCCCGGGGAGGTGAGCCTGTCACTCAGGAGCACCAGGAATGCATCCTGCTGACTACGACACACGTAATACAAAGGATCAGGCTGGCGAGCATCACGGACAACAGAGCAAGATTCGACGCCCTCGGCATCGAACAGGTACTCCACCAGGTCATGGGCATCGCGTGCTGACATCATTTGACTTCGACCTCCAGGTTGCCTGCCCGATTCCACCGTTGCGGTCAGGAGCACGAACGGGCCTGGGAAGATCCGTCCCTCTCCCAGTGCCAGCCATGATTCGGAGACCATCAGACCCGTTGCGATGTCACGGAGTACCTGTATCGCGGGAGTGTACACGTTTCGCGCCGCCTTGTTGATCACAGTCAACTTCACTCCTGTTAATGTGGCGATGGTCTGTTGCGATATACCGAGTACTGAGCATAGCACTTTAATACGGTCGCCTACGGTTTTGGTCTCCATAGCCCCATCCTCTCGCTTTTCTTTATATTAGCATAAACAAGCACATACATTCTCCATCTTTTTTTCATTTTCTTCTTGACAACAAGCATATGCTAGCATATATTAGGACATGAATGATATAGCCGGAGGGACAAATGGAACTACGAAGCCAGAAGATGCTGACCGAGGCCCAGATATCAGAGATGTTCGGTATAAGTCAGGCGACATTACGCACGTGGCGCTGGCAGAAGAAGGGGCCCCGGTACTACAAGGCGGGGCGGAACATCAGGTACAAGATCGAGGACGTCGACGCGTATTTTGTGGGCCAACCTGTGGAAACCCTGGATTCAATGAAACAACAGCAGGAGGGCTAACTGACATGAGACCGACGCATCACAACAACGACGAGATCAAAATCATCAATGCGACCGTGGACATCGGGCAGGTGGCGGAGGCTCTGGGGTTCGCGAAAGACCGGGCTAAGAGCTCCAAAATGAGCCACAAATACACACGGGACGGTGATCGGATCGTGGTCAAGGACAGCCCCTCCCGCCCGGGCCAAGAGTACTACACGCTGGGCAAAAGTAAAGAGGAGGGAGATTGCGGACCCGTCTTCAACTTCGTCTATTGGAGGGAGGGAGAAAGGAACCTGGGGAAAACAAGAAAGATCCTCAAGCCCTTCATCGGAACCCTGGACGCTGCACTTGTAACGCCGGTGACCGTCCCCTCGCGGATGATTGAAGAAGAGGCCCCGGACCGGTCCAGTGAATGGGAAGCATTAAGCGAGACCCCGATGCCGCTCAAAAGACACGTAGTCGACCATTTGTACAAAATGGGCATCACACGGGAAACGCTGGAGGCCTTCCGAGGCCTGCTCCACGCCGATGCGATGAAGAACGCCTGCTTCGCTTCACGCCTCCAGGACGGAAGAATAGTCGGGTGGTCCGTCCGGGGAACGCAGGATAAAAAATTCCGATCGAACCATGGAACGAAGGCCCTGTTTTTCGGGCCGCCGGGGAAGGAAAGAACGGAGCATCTCGTGGTCACCGAATCCGCGCTTGATGCCCTTTCATACTGGCAGATCTTCCACGAACAGGTCGATATCATGGTCAGCGCAACCAACGGCAACACTGGAGACTATGGTCAGGTCGTGCTGCTGGCGCGTGAGCTTGGGGCACAGCAGATCATCGTGGCAACCGACAATGACGAAGCAGGTGAGGAACAGGGTAAAGCCCTGGCCGCCGTCCTCGATAATGCAGGCGTTCCCTGGTTTTATCACCGCCCGCCGGGCGGGACAAAGGACTGGAACAAATACTTGCTACAGCAGAAGGAGGTAACAGCATGACCCCCTCCCTCTGCTCCACGTGCGGCACCTGTGGCTCCCCGATCCCCGAAGGCCAGGGCCGCTACATCACCCCCGACGGCATCTTTTGTCAGGCTTGTGGCCTGCCGTTTCCCTTGGGGCCCGGGGTCCGGGTCCAGATCATCATCACGGGTCTGGAGGATCGGCACCAGGACAACAAGGAGGCAACAACCCATGGCAAATATGAAGGGTAACACGCGACTACACGCAGCGTGCAAGACCGGTCACACTGCTGCCGTCCACCTCCTCCTGGAGAAAGGAGCAAAGATAAACGCAAGAAGGAAGGACGACGGCCGCACCCCCCTCCACGAGGCCTGTTCCCACGGTCACCTGGACACCGCCCAGTTCCTCCTTGAGAAGGGTGCCGACGTCAACGCACGGGACACGTGGGGTGCTACACCCCTCCACGCGACGTGCGGCGTATGGTGGGGACACGAGCTGGACCTGGCCCGCCTTCTCCTCGACCACGGGGCGGACATCAACGCCAAGACCGACGCCGGCGACACCCCCCTGCACCTGGCATGCCTCCATAGCCACTCCACCATCGCCCGCTTCCTCATCGAAGCCGGCGCGGACGTGAATGCGAGGGGGGAATCAGGCCGTTCTCCCCTTGACCTGGCGCTGGAACTCCCTACCGACAACCCTGCCCGTGAGGAGATCCTCGATCTCTTCCGCCAGTACGCCCCGGAGCAGGTGATGGAGGCGTACTGCACACAGGAAGCTATCTGACTATAAAAGGAGGCAACATGGAAACATGCAGAAAATGCAAGACCGAAATTGAAAATGGCAAAGGCAGGTTCCGGACCGAAGAAGGCATCATATGCCTCGACTGCGTCAAGAAACTGGGCAAGCTCGAGTGGCGCCGGGAGGATGCCCAGGCAAAAGAATACGCCTCCTCACTGGCTAAGAAAGCGCTCCACGAGGCTGAAGAACAGGCATATCGGGAAGCTCAGACCGCCATCGGTCGCGTCCTGTTTCCCTTGTCGGGACCCCGCCGGGAACTCTCTCGCGGGACCCTGAAAAAGATCATCGCGGCACTCAAGATCAAGGACGTGGACGAGCGGGCGTTGAGAATAAACAACCTGATCAAAGCTGCCTCGCCCAAGATCGAAGCGGCCACCCGGGAGGCCCGGAATGCGAAGACGAACACGGACGATACCCGGGATGATGCAGGCCTGGCGATCGTCCAGGGAGGTCAGGGATAATGACATCCATCCAGAAGAAAAGAGCAGAGCTCGAAAAGAAAAAGCAGCAAAGGAACAAGGCCCGGCAGGAACTGGCAGAACTCGAAAAGAAGCAAGGCCAAGAGAGGGAGAAGATGTTCAAACGGGTGGCCAACAAGGTTGCCTGGTATGCGTTATCGCAGCCGGTGAAAGTCTTCGCCACGAAGAACAGACAGCGGGTTATGGCAGTGGACCATGCCGCCACCTGGAAACTCCGCGCACGGGTCATCGCCATCGCGAGAATGATCAACGAAGGCCGGCACCCCGGCGACATCCTCGATGCCCTGATCGAGTTTTTGAAAGACGAAAAGGCGAGACTGACGTGCGCGGATAAGCGATACGGTAGACCCCGGGACGATGGTGAGGGAAGGTGATGAAGATGATGAAGGGGAAGGCCGGCGAGGTGAAAGTGAAGATGAAAAAGATGAAGAAGGTGAGGGTCGGGCAGGGTGACGTGACAACGCTGAGCATCGATCGCAGACAGCACGGAACGTCGATGACGGGCATGCACTGTTCTTCGATCGCAGGCAGCACTGGGCATCCGTCGTGGGCCTCCACGATTCCATGTTCTCGCGATGCTCGAACCGCCATTTTGCTGAACGCAAACTGGCTTCCTCGCGACGCTCGGACGGTCGTTTCGCTGAACGCAAACCGACCGGAAATCGTGGAGGCCCAACTACCCCTTCTCATGACGATGAAACCGTCATTCGAAGAGGTAGCCGGGTCCCTCCCACCGTGTAGCCATGTCTCGGTGGGCCCCTATACCTCGTGCTCCATCTCAACCGTGTCGCACGAGAGCTTTGACCGGGTCGCTCCAGGGCCATGGTGTCGCGACCCTCATACCTCGCGCTTATCCTATGCGGCGCGAGAGCTTGACGAACCTCGCTGGCCTCTCGTTTCTCCCGTCCCTTCACATCGAAACGACCCGGGCGCTCGGTACAACATGGCCCCACCCCCAACCCCCTCCCAGGGGAGGGGGACCTTAGCCGTCAACGTCCTCACCCTGTCATCATCAAGCTCACCGACAATCACCATATCATGTCGAGAGACCGGACAGGCCAGCCGTCATCGCTCATCACCGTCCCTCACCATGGAGGTCACCACTGATGCCTGACAAGACCTGGAAACCCTGGAACGACATCGATTATTCATCGTCCAAGCACAACCCGGACGTCCGCGGGAAAGCCTACTACGATTCCAAGCCCAGCAAGTCCATCGGTGGCGGCGCCAACATGCCCGAGCTCGGCATGGACGATGCGATGTATTTGAACGATCCGGCCGACCCGTCACCGTCCCTCAGCGAGGTCACCGTTATTGACGAGATCGCGTCGGGGATCACCAAAGAGGACCGCTTGGCCATAGTCCGGGAGTGGGTCCAGGTCAAGGAGAGGGAGCTTGCCAGGAGGAGAGACGCGAGGTTCACGACCACCTGCTTTGTCCCGATCCCGAACGAGCTATCTCAGCGAGATGCCGTTCGCGTCGGGCACGAGATATGCCGGGCGTTGTTCGATGGCGACCACCTCTACTCCTTCAGCGTCCATGCGAAGGAGTCAGTCGTCAAGAAGCTCACGGGGAACACCGTGGCCACGTACTCGAGACAGAACAATCACATCCACATCCTTTTTTCCGAACGCCGGCTGTCCGACGGGAAGAAAGGGACCGGAGCATCCCGCAAGTTCAAGCAACGCGATGCCCTCCGGAAACTGATCAATTCCGCCCTGGCTGACTCACTTACCAAGCGCGGCTACAAGATCACCGCGAACACAGGTGCGGAGAAGAAGACACGGGTCTCCAGGGCCCAGCAACGGGCACGCGAGCGAGAGCAACAGCAGGCCCTCGCCGTCAGCCAGGTGGAGCTCGAGGTCGCGGAGAAGAGAAACGAGATCGGGGCGATGGACAAGGAGATCGCAGAGCTGGAACGGGAGGTCACGTCCCTGGAAAAAGGACGACAGGTGCCCAGCTTCAGCAAGGTCCACGCGAACCTGGACAAAGCCGAACGCGGCATGAAGGATCTCGAGATCCAGCAACAGCTCGACCGCATCAACCAGCGCTCCCAGGCCCGCCTCGAGGCTGATAAGAAGTACCGCAGTGGACAGGACAAGAACCGGTCATCCCGGACGAGAGAGAACGTCACCCGCGAGCCCGACGCCCGCGATGGAATAGACAGGTAACAATTAGTAAAGGAGGTAACCCATATGAAATGCCCAGCATGCAACGCCATCATCCCCTCGGATTCCGACATTTGCCCGGCCTGTTTCTCACCGATCGAGACCGCCCAGGAGCCTCTCGCACCCCCTCCTCCCGCGGCCACCAGAGCCAATCCGCGCGAGGTCGAAAATCAGTCTGAGGCATCCTGGAAAACCCAGGAGGGTCATAGGCAGGCCCCCCCTCGAGAAAACACCGTGAGAGGCAACACAGAGGGTCGTTTTTCCGCCAGGGTCCCCAGAAAAGGCCTCTTCCTGGCCATCGGGATCCTCGCCGTCATCATCATAGCCGTCGGCGGGTACATGACCATGAACCGCCAGGCACCGGTCCCTCCTACCCCTGTAGCAAAGGAGCAGCCGGCACCGGCACCGGAGAAACCGGAGGAAGCGAACCCCGCCCCTGTCCACCAGGAGAAGAAGACCGTCGTGAAGAAGGCGCCGAAGGCCTCGGTACCGAAGGTCCAGACGCCTGCTCCTGCCCCGACACCGAAGGCCTGGACGTACAGACCGGATCCGGTCCCCCCGAAACCTGCCCCGAAGCCCCAGGCACAGAGAAACGGTATCGGTGCATGGCTCGATCGCACCCTGGGGCCCGAGAAACCGGTCACGCAGCCATCGAACGACCCCCGGTATACCGGGCAATAAATAGGAGGTAACTATGAAACACATCGGTTTAACAGCAACACTCGCGGTAATGGTACTGCTCGCGGGATGCGGCCAGCAGGTCCCCCCGGTCGTTAACGGCCCTCAATCATGGGGAAAAGGAGAGCCCTATGTGTCCCTTCGCAACGCCACCATCCGTGGAGCTGCCAGTGGATCCTGGGTGTCCAGGCGGTATGAAAAGATGGACTGGAGGGAACTGAATAAACTGAGCAAAGCGGAGCAGGAGGCCCTGCTGCAGGCCGGATTCGATCCATGGACGAACTCATTTAAACAGAACGCCGGTGTCACCCCATATCGTGTCGAGCAGCTCATTATCGCCGACGGGACCAGCCAGGGGAAGACTTTCGATAGCAAGGGCAAAGAAGTTCCCCTTCAGTGCGTGATAAGTTCCGGCGCAGGCCTCTTCCGGGAGGCAAAGAAGACCCCTGCACCAACAACAACGTTCGGAGCATTCTTTCCGCGGGCCCCGGAGTACGTGGAGCAGGCCCCCAGCACCGTCATTATCACGGCATGCGCGAAGCAGGACGCGAAGGGTGGTTGGGAGCTCAGCCACATCGTCGTCGAGAAACCCAAGAAGACCGAAGGAGGTAACTAATGGAACGGATGTACGGACCCTGGCTGTTCTTTCTCATCGGATTCGTGCTGCTGGTTGTTGCCGGCGCATTCATAGGAGGTTGACATGGCTAGACCTGAAAAACAAACACCCAGTACCATAGAGCTCAGGCGGATGCTGAGCAAGCACAGCGGAGAGCACGCAGAAAAGACCATCACCTATGGCGCCGTCCTGGTGCTCGTTGCCCTGGGTGCCCTGCTCCCTATGTGGTCCGGTCTCCTCTGGGCCGTGAGCGGCCTCCTCGTAGGCCTCGTGCTGCCCATCGCCGGCATCATCCTGGCATTCGCGGCGGCGAAATCACTGTTCCACTTCGTGATCGAGAGACTCCCCGGCGTTGATGGCGCGGGCAGGTAAGGAGGTAATATGGGATTCTTTGGAAACATTGTTAATGGCATCCGGACAAGAATTGACAACTACGCGATGGCCGGGACGTGGCCCCAGGTCATGCCCCCGGCCCTGGACGACATCATGCCCCAGAAAGGGCAGGGGAGATTGGCGGAAATCGTCCGCGATGAAGGAGAGGAGGCCCTGGCGTATCTGACGTACGATTGGGTCCACCGAAGGAAAGTGGAAATGGTGGAGTACGCCCGCGAGTACGGGATGCGGGCAATGCGCAAGAAATACAACACCCGTGCGCTCAACCCGCCGGCACGGGCAGTGGCACTCAGCACAGCCCGGATCCTGGCAGTCGGCATCATCGTTGCTACCATACTTATATCCCGGTACAGCTACAACTGGTTGGCCGTGGCGCTGCTCACCATGGGCCTGCAGAGCATTGTCGAGGCGTGGATCTATCTGGGCAACGACATATTGTCCCGCGTGTTCTCGTTCTTCAGGGCCTCCACGAAACCGCAGATATGGCGTGACGCAACGGCCCTGGGGAAAATGTACTTGGAGGGCCACGTGGACTCGGCAGAGCTCGCATTTACACTCAGTCTGGCGAGAGGTATCAAGGGCCGCTGTATGTGGGACACCGGCGATGCCATGACCCTGGGAACCAGCACCGGGCAGCTCAGGGGCACCGGCGTTATCGCCGCGCCGAATCTGGGGGTCCCGATGCGCATGACCTACTCGGACCTCGCCACCGGCACCATCATCACGGGCGGAACCGGCAGCGGGAAAACCCAGGCGATCAATAGCATGGTCGCGCAGTTGATGACCACGGACCCGAACGGTCCGAGCCTCATTATCATGGACCCGAAAAGGTCCGCCATGCTCGACGTGTACGCGCTGCTGAAATCCATGCCCCAGGAGATCCGGGATACCTACGCCCTGCACGTGATCGGACCCGAGCCGTGGCAGTCAGGATGGAACCCGATTGATCCCCTCGTGTCGACCCCCGAACAGGCCTCGGCCACATTGTTTGACCTGATCCGTTCGGAGGGTGGTGGACAGGGCGATGGTGAGTATTGGAGCGCCATGGTCGTTGAGCTGGTGTTTGCAGCAAGTACGGTCCTCGACATCGCAGGGCTCCACCGCGACCTGGGCAGTGTGTACAGGTATCTGACCGACACGGAACAGATGGACAAGATCAACAACGTGGCATTGTTGCGGGCCCCCGGAACGGGGCAGGACGAGCTGCTGGCGCGGGTGCTGGACCAGGTGCGGGTGAACCTCGTCGAGGCACCCGAAAAGACCCGGGGAAACATCATATCCTCAGTGTCTAGCTGGATCGGACGGTTCGCACTGCCGGGATATGCCAACTGGTCCCACACCGCGAGCATGGACGAGATCTACAAGGAAAAGTCCATCTGGGTCATCGACATCCCCGATGTTCTGGGGAAACCTGGAAGACTTTTGCGGTACTTTTTTTTCCGTCAGGTGTATGACCTGGCATTGAGCCGGCTGGCGAAACGCGGGAATGACCGCCACATCGTATTGATCTGTGACGAGGTCCAGGAGAGCACGAACGCCGAGAGCTTCAAGAAATCCGCCCTCTCCCGCGAGGCGAAACTCTGTGTCATCGCGGCAACACAGAGCGTGAGCCAGTTATTGAAAGTATGGGGGGGCAAGGAAAGCACGGACACGATCCTCGCGAATTTCAGAACGAAGGTCCTCCTCTCGACGGACGACCCCGAGACGCGGAACAGGATGAAACTGATCGTGAGCGAGGGCGAGCTCCCCGAACACAGCTACGGCACCAGCGTATCCAAAACAATGGGTATGGGCACCGGAGGCGGCGGCGGAGCGCTCGGCGGGGCGGTCATGGGAAATGTGACCGGGTTGATGGGGATGGTGCAGGCCAACATGTCCAAAAGCTGGACCACATCGAAAAACGTCCAGCTCAAACGCGCCCCTCTTCGGGACGAGCTATTTGACGCGCTCGGGCCCCAGATGGCCGTGTCAGTGGTCAACTGGAGCGGCGCCCGACGGAAATCCATCATCGAGCTCGACCAGCTGTTTATTCGTAAGGACGCGGACATGCTCAACGTCCTGGAACGCGACTACACGGCCGCACGGCAGGATCAGGCAGAGACAGCGGAGGTGGTGAATGAGTGACATCAATATCGATTACGACGCGGCGATAGACGAGGCGCTGAAGGAGGCGGCCCGGAACGAAAGCGAGAACGAGGCCTCCATCGTGACGGAGCTCGAGCCGGACCCTGTGGCGGAGGTCGCGGAGGAGGAGACGGTCCAGGAGGAGGTGGACCTCGGGCAGTATTTCCCGGAGGTCACGCTCACGGAAACCCCGCAGGAAGGCCTCCAGGAACAGGAGGCGGGGGCAGAGGAAACGGTCCCGGAGAGCCTGGAAGAAGGCCTGCAGGAGGAAGGGGCCGTAGAGGCAGAGCAGGACCCTCCCTCCATCGAGGAGCGACTCGACGATCTCACGGAGCTGCTCGGAGGCCTGCACGAGCTACTGAAACAGCTCGTCACCGGCATGGAGGAGCAGTCTAAATCCATCGACAGTATAGGCGCCCGGGTCATCGACGCGGTCACGACGGTCCTCCAGCATGGAGGCGTGAAGGTCTCTCCCACGAAACCATCGGTCGCCCCGGCAGTGGAGGAAGAGGTCTCTGGGAAAGGCCCGTCAGAAGCGGAGAAAGCGAATCTCGAGACAATACAAGCGTTAAAGGAAAGGAGGTCATAGGTGATGGAAAAAGAAAAGGACGGAGTGAAAGGGTTTGAGAGTCGGGAACGGTCCCGGCGGCAGCAGGAAAAGGAAGCGCGTGGCAGGGGAGGCGATCCTCTCAGGGACAGCCCCATCGATAAGAGTGATGTGAGCCCTGATCTTTCGCCAGGAGGAACCCGGCGGGATCCTGAGGCGATCGCGAAGGCCCGGAACGCACGGATTGACAGGAGCGCCAGGAAGAGCGCGGAGAAAGGGAAAGGCCGGTCTCGTCAGGAGTATGACGAGAAGATGAAGGCTATGAAAAAGGACATGGCGGAGCTGAAGAGCAGGGTCAACAAGCTCGAGAAAACGGTCAGCAAGCAGGCCGAGAAGCTGAAGTCCAGGGAACGCGGGCAGGAACGCGAGAACGAGCGTGGACGTGACCGCCAGCGCACGATGGACCGGGGACGGGATAGATAGTGGAAAATCCGTGGACGGAGTACCTGGATCAGATGTCGGAGGCAGAGTTCGCCGAGCTCACCGCAGAGGGCGTCCTCGAGTTGAAGAACAACGCCATGCGTGAGGAGGACGAGGAGCTCGCCGAAGAAGAGGCCCTCCTCGGTCTCCCCCGCGGATACTGGGTGCCGGCCATGGAATACAGGTATATCAACGAGAGCGCGGCGTTCCTCGACGCCCGCTGGGATCTCGTCGAGGCAGAATACGCCAGGCGGGACGCGGAGCTCGAGGCCATGGAAAAGGAGATGGAGGCCCTGAAGGAACGCGAGCGCAAAGCGAAATGGAAACCATTCGTATAAACAAGCGCGGGGCGGGCAACCGCCCCGAAAGGAGAACAGCATGAACGACGTAGAAAACTCAGCAACGAATCTGGACGGCACGGAGAACATCGGGGCCCAGGGCATCGATGAAGCGAACAGCGAAGCGGCAAAGGCTGCGAAGAAGCTCAAGGACGCGAGGGACAAGGACGGCCAGGAGCCCGGACGTGGAGGCGGAGGCCTCGGGATAAAGAAGATCGCGGAGTTTCTCGGTGATAGCAGCCCGCGAGATCGCGGGAGAGACAGATAACACGGAGGTGCAATATGAAACACACAGCATTGGCAGCACTCATCATCACCCTGGCGGTCCTCGCCGGATGCGCAGAAAGTGGCTACAACACCCAAAAAGGCGCGGCCATCGGGGCAGGTGCCGGGGCCCTGGCCGGACAGGTGATCGGACGTGACACGGCCTCTACGCTCATCGGGGCCGGTGCGGGAGCTCTCGTTGGAGCCATCACGGGCAACGCAGTCGACCAGCATGTGCAGAAACAGCAGGGACAGGGCGGACAGGCAACGGCGTATCCATCATCGGGACAGGTACAGCAGGATCCTCCTGGCAGGTGGGTGGAGGTGCCTGGCAGCTGGCAAGGAGGGAAATGGGTCCCCGCGCATACCGTATGGGTGCCGGTGAATCCATGAGCGGCTATATTGTTAACAATTTATCAATTTGACAAATAAACAGATCCTGAAGGAGGGCAGTATGAAAAGAGACGTAACGGCAATAGTGGCGATCGGAGTAGCAATACTGGTGATGGTAGTAGCGGTGGTGCTGGGGTTTGCGAGGCCGGTGAGGGCGGAGGAGACGGACCTGTACCTGGCCCCCGCGGAGAGGCAGTGCCAGGAGGCCCTGGCGGCGATGGAAAACCGGGACTGGGGGCAGCTGATCGATCAGCTGGCGGTTCCGGGAGAGGAGCGGTCCTCCCTGTCTGTGTCCGTTTCCCCGGTCCCTGAGGGACAGGCTCCCCGGGCAGTGAAGCGGGAGGATGTCGTCCTGGTGCATGCGCTCAGGGCCGGAGGGGATAGTGTTGTGTTCGTAAACATGGACAGCGGAGGGCGGTGCACGGTGACAGCGCACAACATGATCGAGCGCGACGGCGAGATGCGGCCGGAGTGGACGGTCGAGTCGGTGTCCCTGGCGGGGGTCGGTGACGTGCGACGTGGCGTGGACGTGATCGCGACGCGGAAATAGCAGTTCCTTTGGCCGGGCATGAGCAACCCGGCCTGTTACCTCCTTTGAGCCCGGGGTCCTGAGAGGCCTCGGGCTTTTTTGCGTGCAACGAACAGACACACAGCAACGAACAGACCCAGGGGGGCGCCACGCTTGCCCCCCTTCAGAACCCCCCACCGCCGGGGGGTGCTCTTGGCCGCCCCCGGACCCCCGGCAATCGCGGGAGGCCCGTCCGCGCAAGCGCGTCCACCCCGCGAGTAAAAGATGTCCTCCTTAGATGCGGGACGTGGAGCGAGAGGGAACGGAAAGCAAAAGGCAAAAGATGTTTACAAGGGTGAAGCCGCCGCCGGGAGGTCCCGGTCCACACGGTGAGTGCTCAATCCGGGAGGCGGGGCGGTCCATCAACGGCGCCCTGAGCTTCGCGCGGCCGCCTGGTACTTAAGGCCTTCGCGCCTGACCCCCCTCCGTTGTCGGGTTGTTTTGGACATATTCGTTAGTTATTACGCGACCTTCCAACACAAAAAAGGGGTAGACGGGAATTTCCCGTCTGTGTCGTTTTTGAGGTCTTTTCGTGAATGATATCGTGCAGTTGGAGTGGAAAACCATCCGACAACGGGGTGATATGTCAATGATTCCTGGAGGTTACAGAGCGCAGGCGAAGGTCTTTTTCCCCGGGGAGCGGGCCGTGCTGAAACTTTTTTGAAAATAATTTTCGACAATTATTGCCGCTGTGAAGTGGCGTCAACAGGGCGTTTGCGGAGGCCTCGACTTGACATCCTGGTAATATATGTTAGAATTATATTAAGATTATTGAGCACATGCCGATAACAGATATAAGGAGGTAGCAAGCATGGACATGGGCGAAACATACGGATTCACGGGACGCGACGGCAAACGATACGAGTTCTCCACGTACCCCGCCTGGGACAACGACTGGGCCGAGGGCAGGCTCGAGATCAACGGAGAGGTCGCACGGGTCGTCACATCGACGTGGTATCGCCGCGCGACACCGACCCCGACGCCGGCGGCACAGGTACTCGCGGACCTCATCGCCGCAGAGGAGATCGAGGAGAGGAGTCTGATGCAGGAGCTACGGGAGCTGGTCAACACCGCGGAGTGGGAGCTGGAGGAGATGCTGGAGCAGAGACGGGAGGTGGCATAATGATGGACATTACGGTTGATCAGTCCCGTGAGCGCGAGGGACACGAGGATGCCCCGGTATGCCTTTTATGCCACCAGGAGATCCAGGGCCGGCACGTCCTCGCCTGGGAGACGGACCATTTTTGCT
>JAAYAK010000135.1 GCA_012719415.1 Syntrophorhabdus sp. | reverse complement strand
GGTTCATGGCCCAACGACTGGCAGTGCGACAAATGCTGTTACGACTATGAGATGAGGGCCGGGGCATGAGCTATCGTCTAACCCTCCGGTGGGCAGGTGGGTTTCCGGGATCTCCAGAACAGGATACGGTGGAGATCACAGAAGCGGAATACGACGAGCTTTGGGCACGGTTCATCAAACCGAAAGCGATAGCAGAAGGGTGGTGCAGCGAGTGAACAGTCCAATAATTTTTGACGCAGAGACAATTCCAGATAGATTGACCGAATACAACCAGGCTTTCCCAAAATCCAAGAAGAAGGCCGGAATCCATGCAATCATCAGCCGGGTGGTGGCCATAGGCTATGACCTGGGAGGCTACCGGAAGGTCATCATGGGCGGGGAAGAGGAGATCCTGAAAGAGTTTGCCGACCTCCTGAACGAGCATCGGACGGCCACGTTAGTGGGATTCAACGTCAAGAATTTTGACATCCCGCTCATCAGGCTGAGGGCGGCTAAATACGGTATCAAGCCCTACCTTCCGGACCGGCGATCGCAAAGGATCTGCGACCTTTTTGATATCCTCGGGGGAAAATGGCAAACGGACGTGTCCGCTTGTTCGCTCAGCGAGCTTCATTGGTTCCTGTATGGCGCCGGAAAGCAAACCAACGGCTGTGATATAGCCAAAATGTGGGAAGATGGCGACTTGGAGGGCATAAGGGCACATTGTGCTGAGGATATTGAGGTTACGAGCAGGATCTACAACGATTTCTGGGGGTCTCTCTGGTGAGCCGCGGCCCGATCAGGCGCCGGGAAGACTTGGAGGTCTTGCCGAAGGAAGACTCATTCGTCTTCCAGGACCATCTTCCCGGAGTGGCGGGTGGCCTGGTCCGCTACTGGAAGGATCGAGGCCTGATCCAGAAGGTTGGAACCGTCCGCAAGAATGGATCGGCAAGGAGAGGTGTGTGGGAGCTTACCGACAAAGCGAGGAGGATATTGGGATGAGCTATCTGCAAGATTGCATCATGGATTACCTGAGGAAACATCCAGAGGGCGCGACGATGAAGACTGTCGCGGCGGACATTGGTTCGGGCGCAGAAGTCTGCAGGTACTCCATCCGTGGTCTGGAGAGGGCCGGACTGGTCGAATCTAGGCGGGATGGGATTCGCAAAATCTGGAGGGCGATATGGTAAGTCATAAAATAATGCTCGAGTTCTCTTCAGTGCTAAAAGAGGAGCCCCAGAGCATGAGGGAACTTTGCAGGAAACTCAACAGGCCGGAGGGCAGCGTCAGGTCGGTCCTCACCGCTATGGAGGCTCTGGGGCTGGTCGAAAGGGTGTCGATCAACCGCCCGAGCACGGGCAAGCGGCCCACATCAGTTGGCTGGAAAAAGCCAACTGTATAAATCTATTTATCTAGATACGATTAATATGGCGGCGGATAATTCATATTTGAAGGGGTGATAAAAATATGAAGCGTGACCAAGCTTTCCAAGTACCGAGGCCGGCCTGGGAGAGAAGGCAGGAATAGCCGCGTTGGTATGGCCTGGCCACGACAAGCAATCGCCGCTAGATATCGGGCATGTGATATTCTCTCTACGAAGGAAATATGGGTCAACGAGCTTGGTACAGCTCTGTGCAATGAATGCGGCGAAGTTCCCCGGGTCGATTCTCGGGGATTTCAGGCGTGCAGGTGCACCATATGGAATGACGGTGTTCCAAGACCCGAATCGCAAGACCCCACAAGACATCGCGGGTTGAGCAAATTTATAGGGAAATTCTGCAGAACTTCCTTATAGACGCATGTGGTGCGGCTAAAACCACCCTCTAAGAGTTATTATATACCGTATCGATGGCTGATTTTTATGATTTCTAAACGCAAGAAGCCGTATCGTAAGGCGGCTATCTATCCCAATTTTCCGTATCTGTACGACGACGAGCCGGACGAAGTGCGCCGGTTCCATAAGCACGAGGCGACATGCCAGACAGAATAATCGATCTCGACTTGTGGGACGAAGGGGCAGCAGAAAGGCTACCCGCAATCACGGTCACCCAGGCAGGCCTCCGCCTCGAGGGCAGCACGGCGGAGTTCGACCGGCTG
>JAAYAK010000134.1 GCA_012719415.1 Syntrophorhabdus sp. | reverse complement strand
TTTACAGTTTGTCTATCGCCTTTACCGCTTTGCGGACTTTTTTGGGGAGTTTGCGGGGGTTGCCCTTCTTGGGGTGGGGGCCTTCTTCGTAGTCGTCCTCGTCTTTCGCCTCGAAGGAGGGCGCGGCCATCATTTCGGCAAGCTTCACGGGGGTGAGGAACGCGACGCCCCGCGCCTTCGCCTCGTCGATGATGGCCCGGTCGGAGCTGACCACGATGAGCCCCGCCGGCCGTTTGCGGATCCAGCCGATGATGACATCATCGGCTGTCTCGCCCTGCCGGGAATAGACGACCTCTATCCCCCGCACGTTCTCGCTGTGCCTGCCCGGTGACGGAGTGTCCCAGGCATCGAAGACGACGGTTATCCGAGCGGCCTTGATCTTCTTGTACCGCGCGCACCTCTCCAGGAAGTCCCTCCGAAGAAGGTCCATTGAGGCCCCTTTCTGCACGGAGGATGCGTTGATCCGATTGATGTAATTATAGCCGTCGATGACGAGGTGCATAAAAAAACCCGTTTTAAGTTTTAGGTTTTAAGTTTTAAGTAAAAGACCAAAGAAAGAAACCGTTTTAAGTTTTACGTGTTACGTTTTAAGTGAAAGACAAGAAGACCCGGTCTCTTTCGGGGGAATAGCGGAGCATCCCGCTGCTTCGCTTGTTTCTTACTTAAAACTTAAAACTTAAAACCTAAAACTGAGGTCTGCAAACCTAAAACCTAAAACTTAAAACTTTTTCTCCTCATAGAAATCTTTGAGTATCCTGTCCAGGACGCCGTTTATGAATTCGTGGGAGTCTTCGCTGCCGTATTTCTTGCCCATCTCGATGGCCTCGTCTATGGCGACCTTTGGGGGGACGTCGCCGGAGAATATCATCTCGAAGACCCCGATCCTCAGAACGTTCTTATCCACGTAGGCGATGCGCTCTATCCTCCAGTGCTCACACGCCTTCCGGATGAATTCGTCTATCTGCTCCCGATGGGCGCTGATCCCGGTGAGAAGAAGTCTCGCGTAATCGACGATGTCCTGCTGGTACGGAAAGAGCGAGCAATACTTGGTGAGGGCGCGTTCCGGGTCTTCCCCGGCCGTCTCCACCTGGTAGAGCATCCTCAGGGCTAGCTCTCTCGCTTTCCGTCTGCGCACAAGTTGCTTTCCTTGATGAGGTTCACCATCTCGATGGCCGATATGGCGGCGTCATATCCCTTGTTGCCCGCCTTCGTACCGGCCCGCTCGATGGCTTGTTCTATGCTGTCGCTTGTGATGATCCCGAAAGCTATGGGTTTCTCCAACTCCAGGGACGATTGGGCGATCCCCTTCGTCACTTCCGACGCCACGTAGTGGAAGTGAGGCGTCGCTCCCTTGATGACGGCGCCGAGGCACACGACAGCGTCGATGTCTTTCTTCTTTGCCAGCAGTTTCGCCGCCAGCGGGATCTCGAAGGAACCGGGCACCCGGTAGATGTCGATCTTGTTCTCGTCGGCCCCGTGCCTCTTCAACGCATCGAGGGCGCCTTCGACCAGGCGGTCCGTTATGAAGCTGTTGAACCTGCTTACGACGATTGCAAACCTGAAGCCTTTTGCGTTGAGCTTGCCCTCCCGTACCATGTTCACCCCTTATATGTTGTTTAGGATATGACCCAGCTTTTTCTGCTTGGTCGTGAGATAGGCTATGTTGTCCTTCGTCGGGACCATCTCGATGGGAACCCTCTCCACGACGGTGAGGCCATATCCCTCGAGGCCCTTTATCTTCTTCGGGTTGTTCGTGAGAAGGCGCATCTTGCGGACACCGATGTCCCTGAGTATCTGGGCGCCGATCCCGTAGTCCCTGAGGTCGGGGGAGAAACCGAGAGCGATGTTCGCCTCGACGGTGTCATGGCCGCAATCCTGCAGGCTGTATGCCTTGAGCTTGTTGGCAAGCCCGATCCCCCGCCCTTCCTGGCGCATGTAGACGAAGACGCCCCTCTTCTCATGCTCGATCATCTTGAGGGCCTTCTGGAGTTGTTCCCCGCAGTCGCAGCGCATGGAGCCCAGCACGTCTCCTGTAAAGCATTCCGAGTGGACCCGGACAAGTACGGCGTCATCGGGCTTTATCTCTCCCTTTACGAGGGCGAGGTGAGTCTTCTTGTCCACGTCGTTCTCGTATGCTATGAGGGTGAACTCGCCGCCGAAGCGGGTGGGTATCCGCGTTTCCGCCACGCGGCGCACCAGCTTCTCGTTCTTCGTCTTGTACTTGATGAGGTCGGCTATGGTGACGATCTTCAGGCCATGTTCCTCGGCGAAGACCTCGAGGTCGGGCAGACGTGCCATCGTGCCGTCCTCCTTCATGACCTCACATATGACCCCCGAGGGGTTGAGCCCGGCGAGCCGGGCGAGGTCGACGGACGCTTCGGTGTGGCCGACCCTCACGAGGACGCCGCCGCTGCGCGCGGCCAGGGGGAAGATGTGGCCCGGCCGGGATATGTCGTCGGCGGTGGATCCCGGGTCGACGGCGACCTGCACGGTCCGCGCCCTGTCGTACGCGGATATGCCCGTTGTGATGCCCTCTTTTGCCTCGATGGAGACGGTGAAGGCCGTGTTGTAGGGAGACGTGTTGTCCTGCACCATGAGAGGAAGGTCAAGTTGTTTCACCCTTTCCTCGGTGAGGGACAGGCAAATGAGGCCGCAGGCGAAGCGGGCCATGAAGGTGATCGCCTCGGGCGTCACCTTCTCGGCGGCGATCATGACGTCGCCTTCGTTCTCCCTGTCTTCGTCGTCAACGATGATGACCATCTTGCCTTCGCGTACGTCCTGAAGGACCTCTTCGATGCTCGAGATTGCCATGCGCTACTCTCCTTTTACAAACCCGTGACGGGCAAGGAAGTCAAGGTCGATCCCCTTGCCGTCCCGCTTCGCCAGGAAACCTTCCACGTACTTACCGATGATATCGGTCTCAATATTTATTTTATCCCGCTGGTTCTTTTCTAGAATGGTAGTCCGGGAAGCGGTGTACGGAATAATATTGATCGTGAATTTATTATCACTTTGCTCGTTTACTGTCAAGCTTATTCCATCTATGGCGACGGAACCCTTCCTCACTATGAAACGCGCCGTTTCAGGGGGAACTTCGATGGTCATCCGGATCGAGTCTCCTTCGCTGCGTATGTCCGTTATGGTTCCCACGGTGTCGACGTGGCCAGTCACGATGTGACCGCCGAAGCGGCCGTCAGCGGCCATCGCCCTTTCGAGGTTCACCTTCTGCCCCGGTGCCTTGTCCTTGAGGGTTGTGAGGCGCAGCGTCTCAAGGGATGCGTCGACGCTGAAGGTCTGGCCGCGGACCGCGGTGGCCGTCAGGCACACCCCGTCGACGCTCACACTGTCGCCTTCCCGGACGCTGCCGGTCTCGAAGGAGGTCCTGACAACAAAGACCCAGCTGCCGCTTCCCTTCTCTATCGCGGCGATCACGCCTGTGTCCTCAATGATTCCTGTGAACATATCCCTCTATGTAAATATTCTCCTTCAGCCTCTTCAGGGTGGCGACATCGACCCGGTAGGCGTCCCTCAAGAAGTCGATGCCCTTGCCGCCCACCAGGTTCAGGGCTCCCTTGCCTCCTATGAGGATGGTCCCGTAGAAAAGGACGATCTTGTCGACGAGTCCCTCGCGCAGGAGGGTGGAGTTGACCTCTCCGCCCCCCTCGACGAGAATGCTCGTTATCTCCCGGCGGTAGAGCTCTTCGCAAACATGCCGCACCGATGCCCTGCCGTTGTCATCTTTGGGTACCCTGATCACCTCGACACCCAGGGCGGTCAGTTTCGTCTCCTTGTCGGTGCGGGAATCCTCGTTCGTGAACACCCACGTCCGGTATTTCTCCGATGTCTTCACCACGTCGCACGCAAGCGGGATCCGGAGCTTGGAGTCGAGTATGATCCTCACGGGGATCTTTTTCGGATTCTTGAGCCTCGGCACAAGAAGCGGGTTGTCGGAGATGACCGTGTTGATGCCCACCAGCACCCCGTCGTTGATGCAGCGCAGGAGGTTGGCCTGCCGCCGCGATTCCTCGTTGGATATCCACCGGGAATCGCAGGTCTTGGTGGCGATCTTGCCATCGAGGCTGACTGCCGCCTTCATGGTGACGAAAGGCCTCTTCTTTTCCATGGAGCCTACGAATACCTCATTGAGGCGGCGGGCCTCGTCCTCGAGCATCCCCACCTTGACATCTATGCCTGCCTTGCGCAGCATCTCCACACCCTTGCCGTTGACGAGCGGATTGGGGTCGAGCATGCCCACCACCACTCTCGTGATGCCGGCGGCTATGATCCGGTCCGCGCAGGGCGGTGTCCTGCCGTAATGGACGCAGGGCTCGAGATTGACGTACAGCGTCGAGCCCGAGGCGTTCTCGCCAGCGCTCTCAATGGCTCCAACCTCCGCGTGGTGGGAGCCGGCCTTCCTGTGATAGCCCTTGCCAACAACGGCTTTGTCCTTCACGAGGATGGCCCCGACCATGGGATTGGGGGACACCGTTCCGAGGCCCTTCTTCGCGAGGGCAAGGGCCATGCGCATGTACTGTTCGTCTTTCACCGGCAGGTCACTCCTCATCCTTCTTCAAGAGCAACTGGGTCAGCTCGCTCATGAACTCATTTATATCACGGAATTGCCTGTAAACGGAAGCGAAGCGGACATACGCGACCTCATCGAGGGTTTTGAGCTCGCTCATGACCATCTCGCCGATCTCCGTGGCCTTTATTTCCCGCTCGCCCTTCTCGAGGAGATTGTATTCGATCCTCGAGACGATCTTTTCCAGGTTGGTAACGCTGATGGGTCTCTTCTCGCAGGCCTTGTTCAGCCCGCCGAGGATCTTTGTCCTGTCGAACACTTCCCGCCTCCCGTCCTTCTTGACGACAAGGGGCAGTCCCTCCTCGAGCCTTTCGGCGGTGGTAAACCGTTTGCCGCATTTGAGACACTCGCGTCGGCGCCGGATCGTGTCCATTTCCTTGCTCATCCTCGAATCGAGGACCTTGCTTTCCACGTAGCTGCAGAAGGGACACTTCATAAGGCCACCCCGACGACCCTCAGGTGTTGCGCGACGCTATCTTTCGTTTTGTCCTGCCCTTCGGCGCCGGGGGTGTTCTTCGGGTCGAAGGGTCTTCTGTCTTGGCCCTTTCTATCCTTTTGAGCACAATGCCCGATTCTTCGATGAGGCTTAAGGAAAGCTCATCGGGATATCCGTTCTCGTAACAGACCTCCCGGATGCCCGAGTTGATGAGCATCTTTATGCATATCGAGCAGGGCAGGTGGGTGCAATAGAGATGAGCGCCGTTTATGGACACCCCGTGATACGCCGCCTGTATGATCGCGTTCTGTTCCGCATGGAGCCCGCGGCACAGTTCATGGCGCTCCCCCGGCGGGACCTTGAGCGTCTCCCTCAGACAGCCGACCTCCAGGCAGTGCTTCAGCCCCGAAGGGGCCCCGTTGTAGCCGGTGGCAAGTATCCGTTTGTCCTTCACGATGACGGCTCCCACGTTTCGGCGCAGGCAGGTCGACCTCATGGAGACGATGTTTGCTATCTCCATGAAATAGGAACCCCAGTCAGGACGATGGTTCTTCATATGTCATATATGCGCGAGTAAAAAGGGAACCTCTTGCACATCTCCCTCACCCCGGCACGCGTGCTGTCCATGAACGACGTGTCGCCGGGCCGCTTCAGAACGGCATCGATCATTTCGCAGATGATCCCCATCTCCCTTTCCTTCATGCCCCGTGTGGTGACGGCGGGCGTTCCCAGCCTGATACCGCTCGTGACACCGGGAGTTTTCGTGTCGAAGGGAATGAGGTTCTTGTTGACCATGATGCCGCTTGCTTCGAGGGCTATCTGTGCCTCGTTCCCCGTCACGTTCTTGGGAGTGAGGTCCACGAGGAAGAGATGGTTGTCGGTGCCTCCCGACACGATGCGGAAGCCGAGCTCCGCCATGCACTTCGCCATGTGCTTCGCGTTCGCGATGATCTGGCGCTGATACTCTTTGAACTCCTCCGTCATGGCCTCACCGAGGGCCACCGCCTTGGCGGCGATGACGTGCATGAGAGGGCCGCCCTGGATGCCGGGGAAGACGGCGGAGTCTATCTTTTTCGCCAGGTCGGCGTTGCACATCACGAGCCCGCCCCGCGGGCCCCTCAACGTTTTGTGTGTGGTGGTCGTGATGAAATGGGCGTGACCCACCGGGCTCGGATGGAGGCCGGCCGCGACAAGGCCGGCGATGTGGGCGATATCGGCCATCAGGTAGGCCCCCACCTCGTCGGCGATCTCCCTGAACTTCGCGAAGTCTATGATCTTCGAATAGGCGCTGGCGCCCGCGATGATGAGCTTCGGTCTTTCCTTGCGGGCGATGCCCCGTATCTCGTCGTAGTCAAGCATCTCGTCCTTCGCCGATACCGGGTACGACACCGCGCGGTACCACTTGCCCGAGAAGCTCGGCCTCGCGCCGTGGGTCAGGTGGCCGCCGTGGGCGATGTCCATCCCCAGGACCGTGTCGCCGCGTTCAAGGGCGGCATAGAAGACGGCCATGTTCGCCGACGATCCGGAATGGGGCTGGACGTTCGCGTGTTCGGCCCCGAAAAGCGTCCTGGCGCGCTCTATGGCGATGCTCTCTATCTCGTCGAGATAGGTGCAGCCGCTGTAATATCTCTTCGACGGATACCCTTCGGCATACTTGTTGGTGAGAACACATCCCTGTGTCGCGAGGACATCCTCGTCGACATAGTTCTCGGAAGCGATGAGTATGAGACTGTATTCCTCGCGGTCCAGTTCGCGCCTCATCAGCTCGAACACCTTCTTGTCTTTTCCGTCAAGTTTCATATCTTACCTGTCCGTGTTTTTTTCGAAAGCCTCTATTTTCCTCAACCTGCCAGAGTGTCTGCCACCTTCGAACTCAGTGGAAAGCCACGTCTTCACTATCTCTTCGGCAAGGCCTTTTCCTGTGACCCTGCCCGCGAGAACGAGCACGTTGGCGTCATTGTGCCTGCGGCTCTGGGCAGCAGTGTAGAGATCGCAAACGAGAGCGGCACGGATGCCTCTGACCTTGTTCGCCACTATGCTCATTCCGATCCCTGTTCCGCAGATAAGTATGCCCCTGTCCGCTTCACCGGCCGCGACGCGTCTCGCAACCTCCAAACCGAAGTCGGGGTAGTCGACGGATGCCGGGGAGTGCGTTCCCACGTCCGTCACGTCGTACTCTCCGGCCGGGAGAACGCCTTTTATGTATTCCTTCAACTCGAAACCGGCATGGTCCGAGCCGATCGCTATCTTCATCCTTCGAACCTCCTGAGGACGAGAACGCAGTTCGTGCCCCCGAAACCGAAGGAGTTGGATAGCGCCACATTGATGGTGTGTTTGCGGGCCTCGTTGGGAACGTAGTCAAGGTCGCAGTCGGGGTCGGGTGTTTCGTAGTTGATCGTGGGAGGGCAGACCTGGTCCCTGATCGCGAGCGCGGTGAAGATCGCCTCTATGGCACCCGCGGCGCCGAGAAGATGCCCCGTCATGGATTTTGTGGAACTCACAGGCAGCTTGTAGGCCCTCTCGCCAAATACCTTCTTTATGGCCAGGGTCTCCGTCTGATCGTTGAGGTCCGTCGAGGTCCCATGGGCGTTGATGTAATCCACCGCGTCCGGGGCAAGCGAGGCGTCACGAAGCGCCATGTTGATGCACCGGATGAACCCGTCTCCGTCGGGGCAGGGGGCCGTTATGTGGTAGGCGTCCCCGTTGTACCCGTATCCGATGAGCTCGGCGTAGATCTTCGCGCCCCTTTTGCGGGCGTGTTCGAGCTCCTCGAGGATGACGATGCCCGCGCCCTCGGCCACGATGAAACCGTCACGGTCCTTGTCGAAAGGCCGTGAGGCCTTTTCAGGTTCGCTGTTGCGGGTGGAAAGCGCCTTCATCGCGTTGAATCCGCCCACCGTAAGAGGCGTCAGGTTCGCCTCGCAGCCTCCCGCCACCATCATGTCGGCGTCACCATACTGTATTATCCTCATGGCGTCACCTATGGAATGAGCGCCCGTGGCGCAGGCGGTTACGATGCAGAGGTTGGGCCCCTTTATCCCGTACTGGATCGCTATGTGCCCCGGTGCCTCGTTGGCGATGAGCATGGGGATGAAGAAGGGTGAGATACGCCCCGGTCCCCTCTCCAGGCAGATGCTGTGGTATTTCTCGAGGGTCGGCAGGCCGCCGAGACCGGTCCCCACGATCACCCCGATACGTTCGGCATCCTCTTTGGAGATGTCGAGACCGGAGTCCCCCATCGCTATCTTCGTGGCGGCGAGCGCGTACTGGATGAAAAGGTCCATCCGCTTCATCTCCTTGACCGAGACATATTCTTCGGCATGGAAGTCCTTCACTTCGCCGGCTATCTTCGTATCATGATGTGTACTGTCGAATCGTGTTAGCGGTGCGATCCCGGATCTCCCGTTCAGGATCTCCGTCCAGACGTTGTCGACCCCCACTCCGAGAGGCGTCACGAGACCAACACCGGTGATGACAACCCGTCTTTTCAAACGACACCTCGCTGGATTATTTGCCCGCCAGGCGATCTTCTATGTACCTGATCGCATCCCCCACGGTCTCCATCTTTTCGGCATCCTCGTCGGGGATTTCGATGCTGTACTCGTCTTCCAATGCCATGATGAGCTCAACGATATCAAGAGAATCCGCGCCGAGGTCATCGATGAACTTAGCTTCCGGAACGACTTCCGACTCGCTCACCCCGAGCTGATCCACGATCATCTTTCTTACTTTCTCAGTTACTGACATTAAGCCACCTCCTCGTTTTATTGAAAGCTTCCTTCAAACTCCCGGAAGACCGTCGCGTCAAAACGACCTGCTCCCCCGGGTCACGCGTTGATCACATATACAACCCGCCGTTGACATTTATCACCTCCCCCGTTACGTAGCTGCCGTATTTCGAAAGAAGAAAATATACCACGTTAGCGACATCTTCGGGTTCACCGAGACGTTTGAGCGGGATCGCCGCGTGCATCGATTCCTTCGTCTTTTCATCGAGGGCGTCCGTCATCCTGGTTCTGATGAATCCGGGGGCGACGGCGTTGACCCTGACGGAACGCTCGGCGTATTCCCTCGCCACGCTCTTGGTGAAGCCGATGATGCCTGCCTTGCTCGCCGCGTAGTTTGCCTGTCCCGCGTTTCCCATGACGCCGGCGATGGAAGAGATATTGACGATGCCGCCTCCCGACCTCAACATGTGCCTGACGACGGCCTTCGTGCAGGTGAAGACACTCTTGAGGTTCACCGTCATGACCCGGTCCCAGTCCTCGTCCTTCATGCGCAGGAGGAGTTTGTCCGCGGTGATGCCCGCGTTGTTGACGAGGTTGTCGATCCGTCCCATGTCCTTTACCACCTGGTCGACAGTCTCCTGAACCGCCCGGGAGTCGGACACGTCGACGGTATAGAACTCACAGCGCCGGCCCTTCGACCTGATGGCCTCGCAGGTCGCCGATCCGTCGATCACATCGAAGATGGCGACATCGCCGCCCTTTTCGGCGAGAAGCTCCGCGATCGCCCTGCCGATGCCCTGCGCCGCGCCCGTGATGATGGTCACCGTTCCATTCATGCCAGAAGCCCCCTTACCGATTCTATCTCCTCGAATCTCTCGGCGTTCACGCAGGGGACGCCGGGAACTATTCTCCTGACGAGGTTCGAAAGGACCTTCCCGGGGCCTGCCTCGATGAAGAGCTCCACGCCCCCATCAGCCATTCTCTGCACACATTTTTCCCACAGCACGGGGGAGAACATCTGGCGGTAGAGCCTCTCGTCCACCGCCCCTTTGTCTTTCCCGGGGGCCGCGTCGACGTTGAAGACGACGGGAGCCGAAAGCTCCCCGTGGCCGAGGGCCGCGAGCTCGCTCTTCAGACGCTCCGCTGCCGCCCGCATGAGGGGCGAATGGAAAGGCCCCGAGACATTGAGGAAGACCGCCTTCTTGTATCCTGTCCCTTTCAATCTCTCCACGGCCTCCTTGAGCGCCCCGGCGTCGCCGGAGAGAACGACCTGCTCCGCGGAATTGAGGTTGGCGGGCACCGCGACGTAATCGTCGTGGGAGATCTCCGCGAGGACGGGGGCTATCTTATCCATATCCGCGCCGATAAGGGCCACCATGCCCCCTTTGCCTTTGGGGCAGGCCTCTTCCATCAGCAGGCCCCTTTTTCGCGTGATGGCGAGGGCCTCTTCAAAGGTGAAAAAGCCGCTTGCGGTGAGGGCCGTGTACTCGCCGAGGCTGTGGCCTGCGAAGAAAAAGGGCGTTACGCCCGCCTCTCTCCTCAAGACCTCGTATACCGCATAGCCCACGAGAAGGAGCGACGGCTGTGTGTTGTATGTCTGGCGCAGCTCATCCTCGGGACCGTTGAAGCAAAGGTCCGTCATGGGAAAGCCGAGCACCCTGTCGGCGGTCGCGAACATCTCGCGGACATAATCGAACCTGTCGTAGAGGTCCCTGCCCATGCCGATGTACTGGGAACCCTGTCCCGGAAATACCATACCTGTCTTCTTCATCTATCCTCTCTCGCCCTGTGGATCGTCTTCCTCGCGAGATCAGTGTCTCACGTCATGACCTTTTCTTCGATGCCGATTCCTTGATGAGTTCGAGGCCGATGATGTTCCGCTGTATCTGGTTCGTGCCTTCATATATCTGGAGTATCTTGGCATCGCGCATCATCTTCTCGACAGGATACTCCTTCATATAGCCATATCCGCCGAAGACCTGTATGGCATCCACGACGACCTTCATGGCCACGTCGCTGGGAAAAACCTTGCTCATGGCCGACACCTTGGAGAAATCCCTGGGATTGCTGTCGATGTACCGGGCCACGGCGTACACGAGCGCCCGTGCGGCCTCCACCTGTATCGCCATATCGGCAAGAATATGCTGTATCGCCTGAAAGGAGATGATCTTCTTCTCGAACTGTTCCCTTTCACGCGCGTATTGTACGGCTGCCTCGAGTGCGCCATGGGCAACCCCCACCGCCTGCGCACCTATCCCTGGGCGGGTCCTGTCGAAAGTCCTCATTGTCAGGATGAAACCCAGACCTTCTCTACCTATAACATTTTCCTTCGGGACTTTGCAATCCTGAAATACCAGCTCCCGGGTGGCCGATGCCCTGATGCCTAACTTGTTCTCTTTCTTACCGAAAGTGAATCCTTCCATGCCTTTTTCCAGGATGAAGGCGGTGGCGCCCCGGCCTCCCTTGGAACGGTCTGTCATGGCGACGACGGTGTAGATCTCCGCCTCTCCGCCATTCGTTATCCACTGCTTTGTGCCGTTGAGGATGTAATGGTCGCCATCTTTTTTCGCCTCTGTCCTTATGCCCTGGGCGTCGCTGCCGGCGTTCGCCTCGGTGAGGCCGAAGGCAGCCAGCTTCGAGCCCTTCGCTATTTGGGACAGGTATTTTTTCTTCTGCTCCTCCGACCCGCCGAGGAGTATGGGATAGGCGCCGAGCAGGCTCGCCGCGTAGCTTACCGATACACCCAGGCAGGCCTTGCTCAGTTCTTCGACGACGATGCAGTTCTCGAAGGATCCTCCTCCCATTCCGCCGTATTCCTCGGGAATGCTGACACCGAAGAGCCCCGTCTCCGCGCAGTGCTTCATGATCTCCCAGGGGAACTGGCCCGTTTCATCAAGTTCGGCGCGAACGGGAACGACCTTCTCTTCCGCGATCCTGCGGGCCAGTTTCTGTATGCTCTTCTGGTCTTCAGATAGAAAATAATCCATACCTTACCTCTCCTTTACTTTCTGGAACGATTGGTAGTCCTGCATGGCCTCGCCCACGGATTCCTTGAGGCCCTTTTCCACGAACTTCTTTGCCAGCAGTATGGCGTTGCGCATGGCCTTTTCGTTCGATTTCCCATGACATATGATGCAGACCCCGTCGACGCCAAGAAGAGGCGCCCCCCCGGTCTCGGAATAATCCGCCTTCTTCTGGAACTCTTTGAAGAGGTCTTTCAGAAGGAAATACCCCATCTGTGCCTTTCGGCTTTTCTTTATTCCCTCCCTGAAGAACTCGAAGATCAGGTCCGCGACCCCCTCGCTTATCTTCAGGGCGATGTTTCCGACAAAACCGTCGCTCACCACGACATCGGTCCTGCCGTTGTACATGTCGGTGCCTTCCACGTATCCCAGGTAGTTGAGACCGAACTCCCTGATGAGGGTATGTGCCTCCCGGGTGAGTTCGTTGCCTTTCGTTTCCTCCTCGCCGTTCGAGAGGATGCCCACCCGGGGGGAAGCGATCCCCAGGACGGATGCCGCGAATGCGTTGCCCATCAGGGCGAACTGCGCAAGGTGTGTGGGTTTGCAGTCCACTGTGCCGCCGGCATCGAGGAGGATGGAGACGCCTTCTCCCATGCGCGGGTGAAGCGTTGCTATCGCGGGCCGGTCGACGCCGGGGATCCGGCCGAGTGTGAAGATGGCGAAGGCCATGGCCGCGCCGGAATTCCCCGCCGAAACAACGGCCTGCACCTCTCCGCTCTTATGCAGTTCGAATGCCTTGTTCATGGAGGAGTCCCTCTTTTTTCTGAGGGCGTTCGAGGGGGCCTCGTTCATCTCCACACAAACGGGCGTGTGGACCACGTCAAGGTTCGCGCGGTCCGTCACGAAAGGTCGCATCTTTTCCTCGTCGCCGACGAGAACGATGGAAGCCAGACCCTCACGGGAGATCGACTGTGCCCCCCTTACGATCTCCCGGGGCGCAAAGTCGCCACCCATTCCGTCGACGGCGATCCGTATCATCCCGGGGCTTTAAGCTTCCTCGACCGCCATATACTGTTTGCCCTTGTACATTCCGCATTTGGGGCAAACGGCATGAGGAAGCTTCGGTTCCTTGCAGTTCGGGCACGCCACCACGGCAACGGGCGATGCGGTGTAGTGCGTGCGTCTCTTGTCCCGTCTTGCCTTAGCAGTTTTTCGTTTTGGTACAGCCATGGTCTACTCCTTGTCAGTTTAAGAAAGATTTCAGTTTTTCACCGAGGAGGCTCGAGGGCGCCTCGGGACAATCGCAGGGTTCCGTGTTCCTGTTCCTGCCGCAGGTCGGGCATATCCCTTTGCATTCCTCCCTGCACAGCGGCCTCACGGGGAGGTTGAGCATGACCTCTTCGTAGACGAAGGGATCGAGATCTATCTCGTCGCCTTCGTAATAGTAAACGTCGAGGTCGTCGTTGTGAAGCTCCGTCTCCGCCGCTTCGGGAAGCGCGCTTTTTGGGACGAGCTTGATGGCCATCTGAAGGGACATGGACAGGTCGTAATCCTCAAGACACCGCGAACAGGCGAGCGACGCCTCGACCATGACGGGCCCTTCGATGCTGACGGTGTCGTCGAATTTCGCTATGGTAAGCTCGTAGCGCACAGGCTTTAGCAGTGTGAATTCGGTGGCGTCAGTCTTCGGGAATCGTTGAGTGTCCATCTCTCCCTTCACGACCAGTATGTCCTCTATTTCCGAAAGTCGTATCAACACGGGTCGCCTTCTTTTGAAGATAGATAATATAAAGAGTTTAGCATTTTCTTGTCAAGGAAATTAACCCGTTGTAACTCTTGCCTTTTTGTTGAAAAATGGCCGTGGAGCGGTTGTTTTGGCGCGGTTCCGGGGGGTGTCCCCGCCGATTAGGACCACCCTTCACGAGTGCTCTCCGAGAAGGGCTTCGAGCCCTTTTTCGTCGATGGGGAGCTCCAGCACCTTGCGCCTGTCCTTTTCGCCTCGGAGTATTCTGATGGCCGATCGTTTGACCTTGAGAAGGTCCGACAGGTACCGGATCAGTTCGTCGTTTGCCCTGCCCTCGAGGGGCAGGGCGGTGAGCCTGACGGTGATCCCCGCCGGAGTGCGGGCTATCGCCCGCTTCTTCGCGTTGGGTATCACTTTGATCTCCACGTTCATTCCGGGCTCCCTAGAGCCTCAGGGCAAGGTGGAGCAGGAGCCTCGTGACCGCTTCCTGGAGAAAGATGATGATGAGCATGAGAAAGAAGGGGGCTATATCGATCATGCCGAACCGGGTGGGCAGAATCCTCCTTATGCGGTTCGTGACGGGATCGACGAGTCTCACCACGGTCCGTACAATGGGGTTATACGGGTTCGGCCGTATCCACGAGAATAGCGCCCGCGCGAAGATGACCCAGAAATAAACGGTGAGGGCCACGTTGAGGACCTTGGCCAGCCAGACGATAAGGACACCGAAAACGGACATCGACAACTCCTGACAAAATTAATGACCAATTGACCAAATTACAATAACCAGGTAAAAGAACAATGACCAATAAAGGATAATGACCAATTGACCAAATTACAATAACCAAATGAAAGGATAATAACCAATGACGAAATTCCAATGACCAATGAAAAAGATAATGACCAATTTACCAATAACCAATTGAACAGATAGAAAGGCACAACGGACTGCCTGTATCGCTTTTCGTTGGTTATTGGTTATTGTCTGTTTATCTGGTTAGTGGAATTTGGTCATTGGTCATTGGTCATTGTATTATCGGTTCTCCCAGGACTATTCCCCCCTCCACCCTGTCCATCCTCACCTCGACCATCCTGTTCTCAAGCTTCCTGTCATAGGGGATGTGGACGGGGATGTAGTTGTCCGTGTATCCCCGCATGTAGCGGCCGAGGCGGCGCGTGCCTTCGGGGATGATCCGCGCCCGGCTCCCGGTGAAGCGACGGTGGAAGGCCTCCCTCTTCCTTGCGTCGATCTCCCTGAGGACCGCGACCCGGGCCTTTGCGGTCTGTCGCGGCACCGCTCCGTCCATGCGGGCCGCCGCCGTTCCGGGCCGTGAGGAATAGGGGAAGACGTGAAGGTAGTAGAGAGGGCACGATTCCAGGAACGCCCGGGTCTCTTCGAAGAGGGCCTCGCTCTCACCGGGGAATCCTGCTATCACGTCCATGCCGATCCCGGCGTCGGGCATCCTCGCGAAGACCCTGTCGAGTATTGCCCTCACATCGTGCTGACGATAGGGCCGCCTCATGGCGGTGAGCACCGGATCGGACGCGCTCTGCAGGGGGATGTGGAAGCTCCTCGCCAGCTTTCGCGAGGAGGCGGCCCTTTCGATAAAGTCCGTGTCGAACATGAGAGGATCGACGGAACTGAGGCGTATCCTTGGCGGGGTGGGGGCGTCCTCGAGGATGGCGACAAGCTCCGTGAGGCCCGCCCCTGCATCGGGATCGCGCCATGCCGAGATCTCGATCCCTGTCAGGACCACCTCCTGTATTCCCTTGCGTTGAAGCGTTTCCATGGTTCGGAGTACGTCCGCGAGGGACCTGCTGCGCGGTGTTCCCCGCGCGTAAGGAACGACGCAGTAGCTGCAGAACCTGTCACACCCGTCCTGTATCTTGAAGAAGAACCGCGTTTTCCCTGTCATGGCCGGATCCTCCGGTGCCTCGTCCATGACGAGGGACTCACGAGGGCTGACGAAGATACCGACCGCCAGGTCGTACCGGTCGGGCAAGAGTTTTTCCGTCTGTCCGAGAACGAGGTCCGCCCCGAAGGTGTCGTCGGGATAGGCCTGCGGGTGGCAGCCGGCGAGGACCACCTTCGCGGCGGGATTCTCTCTCCGTACGCGGTTGATGAAACGCCGTATGTCCCTGACGGCGCCCTCCGTGACCGTACAGGCGTTGATCACCACGAGTTCGGCCTGGTTGACGCCGGCTGGCGTGTAACCCGCCCTCTCAAGGTTCCCCGCGATCACGGAAGAATCCCACTGATTGGCCCTGCAGCCGGTGGT
>JAAYAK010000133.1 GCA_012719415.1 Syntrophorhabdus sp. | reverse complement strand
TATCGTGAGAATAGGCGGGTTTGATCTTATTGATCCTGTTCCGGAATTGAATGCCCCTTACGTGCTGGCAACTTTGCGGCCCTGGATAGATGTGAATAATGTGGGGAGCCTCGTCCTCAGGGAGCTTGTGGGTCAGTTCGGGGCCTTCGAGCTGGGGCAGCTCAGGAGGCCGGGGAGGTTCTACGATTTTACCCGGTACCGGCCTACCATAGATATCGAGGGGGCCATAAACGAGCTCACCGTGCCGAACACGACGGTCCACTATGCCCGGAGGAAGGGACAGAACGACCTTGTTTTCCTCGATCTTCTTGAGCCCCACGCCAATGCCGATATCTACGTCGATTCCGTCGTGAGGCTTCTTACGACCCTCAAGACGAGCAAATATGTCCTCCTGGGAAGCATGTACGACGTGGTGCCCCACACGAGGCCGCTGCTCGTGAGCGGATACGGGATGGGCGAAAAGGCGCTCCAGGATGTGAGGATGGCGGGCGCCATGCCCATCACGTACCGGGGACCTTCCACCTTTGCCAATCTCATAACGAAAAAGGCGGCGGAGGCGGGCATCGACGCGGTGGTCTTTATCGTTTCCCTGCCCCAGTATGTTGTAATGGAAGAGGACCACGTGGGGAAGGTCAGGCTGATGGAAGTTCTCAACATGCTCTATAACATTCCCATCGACAAGGAGGAGTTCGAGAAGGCGCTGCGTCAGCGCGAGACCATCACAGAGAGGCTCAAGGCCTCCCCTGAGGTGGCGGACGTCCTCTCCCAGCTCGAGAACACCTACGACATGCGGGTGAAGGCAATGGAGAAGGAGGGCATCCTCCAGCTTGGCTCCGACATGGAAGAGATCTTCTGGAAGACCATGGAGAAGAACATAGGGAAGGCCTGATCCCGTCCGAAGGCTGCGAGGCGCGGGTCGGGGTAACGCCATCCACGATCATCTTCCACCGGCCGTTCTCTCCCGTGACCGGCCTTCGCCGTCATGTACAGCCTTGTCGGGCCGCACCGGCGTGCCGCATCCCGGAAGAAGAATGGATGTGACGAAAATCTTGACAAAAGGACGTTGGACATGGTCTTGAAATGTTTGCGCATTAGTTGACAGTGCGGGTCCTGTTGCTTATAATGGCTGAACGGGGACAAGGAAGTATCTGCCTGCCATAGTGCGGTGACCGGTCATTGTTGGACCGGGATAGAGAACGGGCTTTTTCGCTTGGGTTGCGGGGACGATATGAAGGAACGGGAGGAGATAAAGGAACCTGTGAATGCCCTTGTCTCTTTTTTCTCTGTGGTAGGCCGCTCAACCATGCGCATTGTCGGGAATTTCGGCGCCATGGCCGTCTTCTTCTTCCTTGCCTTTGTCAACATCTTCAGGGCGAGACAGATACGTGAGATCACGAACCAGACCTACTACATCGGAGCGAAATCGTCCCTGATCGTGATGCTTGTGGCCCTCTTCACGGGCATGGTGCTGGGCCTTCAACTTTTTTACACCCTCGTGAAGTTCGGTTCCGTGGGTGCCCTCGGGTCGGCCATTTCCCTTTCTCTCGTTCGGGAGTTGGGGCCGGTTCTGACTGCCATCATGATAACGGCGCGGGCCGGTTCGGCGATGGCCGCCGAGATCGGGATACTGCGCAATTCGGAGCAGATCGACGCGCTCTACACGATGGGAGTCGATCCCATCCGATACCTGATCAGCCCCAGGGTGGCTGCTTCCATCATCAGTTTTCCCCTGCTCACGGCGTTTTTCGACCTCATAGGCATCATCGGCGGGTATATCACGGGCGTCGTCCTCCTGGGGACCAACGCGGGGACGTATTTCTACCGCGTGCAGTCCTCCATCGACATGGTGGATATCCGGGGGGGTTTCATGAAGGCCCTCGTGTTTGGTGCCATCGTCTCCTGCATCTGCTGTTTTCAGGGGTATTTCTGCCACATGAGGAGTGACGGGTTCGGCGCGAAATCGGTAGGTTTGGCCACGGTATCGGCGGTTGTGATCTCCTGCGTGATGATCCTCGTTTCCGACTACGTGGTGACATCATTCCTGATGTAAGGACGAATATGGACACCCCTCTCATAGAGTTCAGGAACGTTACGAAGCGGTTCAACGGCAGGACGGTGCTGAACGACGTCAACCTGAGCATCTACGAGAACCAGGTCACCACGATCATCGGCAAGAGCGGCACCGGCAAGAGCGTGCTCCTCAAGCACATCATCGGCCTCCTCAAGCCTGACGAAGGCACCATCCTCTTCCAGGGCACCCCCATCAACAAAATGAAGAAGGCCGAGTGGGAAGGACACAGGCACAAGATAGCCTACCTGTTCCAGAACAACGCTCTCCTCGACTCGATGACCGTGCTCGAGAACGTCGCCTTTCCCCTGCGTCAGACAACGGACCTGCCGAAGGCGGAGATAGAGAAGCGGGCGATGAAGAGGATAGAGGACCTGGAGCTCCTGGAGGCGGTCGGAAAATTCCCGTCGGAGCTGTCGGGGGGCATGCAGAAACGGGTGGCCCTGGCACGCGCGCTTGTCACCGACCCCCAGATAGTCCTTTTCGACGAGCCGACGACAGGTCAGGACCCCATCCGGAAGAACATGATCCTGAGCATGATCATTCACTACAGGAAGAAATACGGTTTCACGGCCATCATGATAAGCCACGACATCCCGGATGTGTTCTTCATTTCCGACCGCGTCATCATCCTCTGGGAAGGGGGCGTGGGTTTCGAGGGGCCTTACGAGGAGGCCCTCAAGCAGAACGTCCCCATGATCGACGAATTCCTGCGGAGCCTCGACGGTTTCGAGGACCAGCTGACTGGCCTTCTCTCCCGGGAGGCCTTCAAGATGCATTATTCCGGGATGTTGGGGAGCGCTGCCAGGGAGACGACCTCTTCCGCGGCGCTTTTCGGCGTTCGTCTCAACATCCTTTACGAGGCGCTTGGGGCGCAGGCCGCGCTGGAGGCCTTGAGGGCCCTGGGAGAGTACACCAACCGGTATTTCAACGCCATCGGCGGTTTCTCGGCCCGCCACAGCAGGGACGAGATATTGACCATATTCCCCCGCAAGACCATAGAGGAGGCCCGTAAGCTGGTCGAGGACTATTCCCTGGAACTGGAACACGGCGTCATAGACCACATACGGGATATCGCGTCCGCGAACGCCGGCGAGGCCACCTGTTTCGATATCCACATCCATGCCGGGGTCACGGAGGTCTCCCCCGACGACACGATAGACGAGATAATCGAGAAGGGCCGGGCGAAGCAGGAGATCATATCAACATACCGGTGTGATTTTGGAGGTAAGGACCAATGAAAAAGTATTCCATAGAGACGACGGTGGGCATCTTCATAGTGGCCGGTCTCATCTGCATCGGCTATATGACCGTGAAACTCGGGAATGTATCGCTCTTCGGAGAGAAGAGCTATCCCCTCAAGGCCCGCTTCACCTCCGTCGCGGGGTTGAGGGTGGGAAGCTCCGTCGAGGTGTACGGCATCCAGGTGGGCACGGTGACGAGCCTTACCATCGACCAGGAGAAGCAGATGGGCGTGGTGGGGATGAAGATAGACAAGGGGACGGTCATCTACGACGATGCGTCGGCCATCGTTAAGACCGCGGGTCTTATCGGCGATAAGTACGTAAAGGTGGACCCCGGGGGATCGGGAGAGGTCCTGAAACCAGGAGGGACGATCACCCAGACCTCCGTGCCGGCGGACATCGAAGACCTTATCGGCAAGTATGCCTTCGGGGATGTGAAGAAGCCTGCCGGTGAGGGCGAGCAACAGCAACCCGTTAAATGATCTAAGGAGGAGGAAGTGAGAAAAGCACTGGCCGGTCTGATGATATTCATCGTATCAATGGTACCTTTCCATGTTCTCGCGGGGTCGGCCCTGGATATGGTGAAGACGAACGCCAACAGCGTTCTTGACGTGCTCAGGGACCCGAAGCTCAAGGGGGATGCCGGCAAGAAGGTCAAGGAACAGAAGATAGAGGCCGCGGCAGAGAAACTCTTCGACTATGTCGAGCTTTCGAAGCGGACCCTGGGGCTCAACTGGAACAAGCTGAGCATGGACCAGCGCAAGGAGTTCGTCGAGCTTTTCAAGACACTCCTCAGGAACACCTATATAGACAGGATCACGGCCTACACCAACGAGAAGGTTGAGTTCGCAAAGGAAGTTCAGCTCACCGAGACCACGACGGAGGTGCAGAGCCTGGTCACGAAGGGCAATACCAAGGTGCCCATCAACTACAGGGTCATAAAGAAGGGCGGCGATTGGATGGTGTACGACGTCGTCATTGAGGGTGTAAGTCTCATCAGCAATTACCGCACGCAGTTCAGAGAGATCCTCGGAAACAATCCTCCGCAGGTGTTGATAGACACTCTCCGGAAAAGGGTAGGGAAATGATGGCGAAATGCCGCGCTGCCGCCGGGCAGACCCGAAACCGAATGTCCGTGACAGCCATGGGCGCGTTCTGCCTTGTCGTGGCGTTTCTTTTCTGCTGTCCCTTTCTCCATGCGGAAGAGGACGCCGCGGAGGTCGGCAAGATCACGATACGGGACCTTCAGGACGCCGGGGACAGGTCGGCACGACCTGTCGCTTACACCATGGCGGTCGGTGACACATCGTGGAGAGGCCTTCGGGCGGCCGAAGGCGAACCCGGAAACTTCTCTGCTTTCGCCGCCAGGCAGACGGCGTCCGATGAGTACGGTGACGTGAAGGCGGAGGATGTGGGCGAGGCAACCCCCGCCGCGCAAGGTTCCTCCGATCCCTATGGCGATGTAGTCACCGACGAGGGGGCCTCTGCCAGACCACGGCCCCAGATAGCCGATCCCCTGCGGCCCTTCAACGTGGCGATGTATCATTTCAACGACAAGCTCTACTTCTGGTTATGGAAACCCGCCTCCACGGGTTATTCCTATGTCGTGCCCCTGCCGTTCCGGAATCTTTTCAGAAACTTCTACCGCAACCTGACGGCCCCTGTCCGTATCCTGAATAACCTCTTTCAGGGCAAACCGGGCTATGCCGGGGAAGAGTTGGCGAAGCTCCTCATCAACTCCACCGTCGGCGTAGGGGGACTTCGTGACTGCGCCGATGAATGTTTCGGAATAAGGGGCCGCGATGCCGATTTCGGCCAGACCCTGGGCAAATGGGGTATGGGTCCCGGCTTTTATCTCGTATTGCCCTTTCTCGGCCCCTCCAGCCCCCGTGACGGGTTTGGTTTTCTCGTAGACTGGGCCATGAGGCCGCAGACGTACGTTGGGACGGAGTTCTTTGACTACCAGAACGTGGGTCTCTTCGCCCACGAGAAGATCAACAGCACATCGTTCCGTCTCGGTGAATACGAGGCCCTCAAGAATTCGGCTGTAGATCCCTACGTATCCATGCGGGACATCTACATCCAGTACCGCACGGACCTCATCGAGAACCGCTAGCGAGCCGCGGGGGATAAGGCGGCTTTCCTCATGATCATGCTCCGTTGCCCGCATCCCGGAAGCAACGTCGTCACGCCCCTGTCCCTGGCCGCCTGTCAGGCCGTATACTGTTCTCAGGTTCTTTATGAGCCGGGAACCCAAAAAACAGGGGGGCAGTCATGTCGCTATTGTTCATCCAGTACTGGGATGTCATTCAAGGCAGGGAGAAAGAGTATTCCGATTACCTGAACAACACCTATCTGGCTGAGATAACGACCCTCGGCCTTGTGCCCGTGGGGGGATATTTCGTCGAGGTCGGTTTTGGCCCGAGAACGATAACGGCGTTCTCGTCGGAGAGTCTCGAGGACATTTCCAGGATCATAACCGGCCAGGGGTTCCGGGACCTTGCCCTGGGCTTGAGAAGGTACGTGGCGAACTACAACAGCACCGTCCTCGAACCAGACGGCACGGTCAAGCTGGGGAGGTATCCCGTCCAGAAAGGGGTCTGGAAGTTCAATCAGTACTATGACCTGAGGCCCGACATGAAAGAGAGGTACGGGGACTTCATGACCAATGAATACCTTCCGGCAATGGCGAAGATCGACTACGTCACCGTAACGAACTGCTGGAACGTGGTTCTCGGCGGTTTCTGCGACATCATCCTCGAGATCACCTTCAAGGACCCCGAGGACATCGGGCACCTTCTCAAGAACAACGACCTCCAGAGGATCACCCGCAAGCTGATCCGGGAGTTCGTGACGAACTACACCAACCGCATACAGCGGACAACGAAATGGTTCAGCGATCCGAGATGGTTTAGAAGGTAGGGCCTCGTACACGGCCAGGGGGTCATCGATACACCTCCCGCCTGTGGCCGATGCGAACAACGAGGATCAGGAGTTCTCTCTCCTTCTTCTCGAAGATGATCCGGTAGTTTCCGACACGCAGCCTGTAGTATTCTTCGTCCGCGCCGGAAAGCCTGGTGATGTTGTTCTTGAGGATGTCGGGGTTCTCAGCCAGAATGAGGAGTTTTTCCTTTATGATCCTTTGGAAGGGGAAATCGATCCTCTTGAGGTCCTCCACGGCTTTGCCCAGGAACCGAAGGGTATACACGCCTCAGATACCGATCTCTTTCCAGACGTCTCTGGCATCGACGATCCTGTCCCGCCCTTCCTTGAGATCCTTCATTCTCTTTTGCGCAATCTTGAGGTCGAGAAGGTCAAAGTACACCATAAGGGCCTTCTCTATGACGGAGCTCTTCTTTTCCCCCAGTTCTCCCGCTACGGAATCGAGCTCCCGCGCAATATCTTCGGTCAGTGTTATATTGTGTCGTGTTTGCATGGTCACCTCTGAATACACATAATTATACACATATTTGGTGCAATGTCAAGAAAGGAGGTTCTCGTCACGCTGGCGGAGGTCGTTGCCTTTTAAAAGGAACTGCAAAATGGTAGAGTGAGGCAACGAGTCTCCCGGGCGGTGCCCTGCGCTGAGGGGAACGCGGGTCCATCGTGAAGAGGCCTGTTGATGACGGAGACGGAAGATGAGATATGACTTCGATAGGGTTGTAGAGCGGAAGGGCACGGACAGTATCAAGTGGCGAAGATATGGCGGCGAGGTCCTTCCCCTGTGGGTGGCGGACATGGACTTCGTCTCTCCCGAGCCGGTCGTCAGGGCCCTGCACGAACGGGTGGACCACCGGGTCTTTGGATACGGAGGGGCGACGGAGGAGTTCGTGGAGACCGTCCGGGAGAGGCTGAAAAGGCTCTACGGGTGGGACGTGCCAGGGGAGGAGATCATCCTCGTGCCCGGGGTGGTCACGGGTCTTAACCTGGCGTTCACCCTCTTCGCGGAGCCCGGAGAGGCCGTTCTCGTCCAGACACCGGTCTATTCGCACTTCATCGCCGACCCGGTGAACCGGGGACGCGCCGTCATCGGTCCTCCGCTGGTGAAGACGGGGGAAACGTATGAGATCGACTTCGACGCCTTCGAGGAAGCGATCACCGACAGGACGAGGATCTTTGTCCTGTGCAATCCCCACAACCCCGTCGGCCGCGTCTTCAGGAAGGATGAACTGGAAAGGCTTGCCCGCATCTGCCTTGACCGGGGTATCCTTATCTGCTCCGACGAGATCCACTGCGATCTTCTGTTCCCCGGCAACCGGCACATACCCATCGCCAGCCTCGGCAGCGAGGTGGCGGATTGCACCATCACCTTCATGTCGCCGAGCAAGACATTCAACCTGGCGGGCCTGAAGTGCTCCTTCGCTGTGATCAGGGACCCGGCATTACGCAAGGCCTGGCTTAAGGGCAGCGAAGGCCTTATCCCCCACGTGAACGTGCTGGGTGTCGCCGCGGCCCTCGCGGCTTACAGGGACGGAGCCGAGTGGCTTGACCAGTGCCTTGCCTACCTCGAGGGCAACAGAGACCTCCTCGCCCGTTACCTGGGCGAGAGGCTGCCTTCCCTCACGATGAGCCGCATGGAGGCCACCTACCTCGCCTGGATCGACTGCAGGGGGTCGGGGATAGGGGGAGACCCTTATCGTTTCTTTCTCGAGAAAGGGAGAGTGGCCCTCAACGACGGCCGGGAATACGGGAAGGGCGGAGAGGGATTTGTGAGGCTCAACTTCGCCTGCCCGAGACGGACCCTGACGGAGGCCCTGACGCGCATGGCCGATGCCGTGGAAAGGATGCATTCCCCGAAAGAGGGTGCCTGAAGGGGCCTATGAGAGCCGCATCCTGTTAAGGACCTTGCCGTTCGTCACATCGTAGAACCAGATGGCGATGATGTCCATGTACAGGTAATGATATCTCCCGAGATAGGTGCCGGGTCTTTCCGCCGTGGGTTTTCGGCTGATCTCCTCGTGTGACGTGTACGGCGCCGCGAGCCTGCCGACGAGGAGCGCCATGATGCCGCCCTCGATGCCCCGCGCTTCCTCGGCGGTGAGCCTCATCGCCGCTTCGATCATTTCTCCTCCCCGTTCCCTGTCGGCCTGACGGGACCCCTTGCCGTCCACCGGCGGGTGTACCCCGGGGGTCCTTTGTATCGGAAGCCCCCCCGCGTTGACGGCCACCACGGCGTATTCGCTGAACTTGATCTCCTCGATGGTCACCCGTGTTCCGTCCTGCCTGGTTATGCTGTACCTGTTGTCGAGCTGGGGCAGGTGCCTGACGACGAAGGCCTTTTTCGCGGGGTCCTCCCGGCCTGCCTCGAATGCGGGGGAGACGTTGCAGCTCACGTGGACGAGTCCGTCCTTCCCGTCACGGCGGACCTCTGCGGGGGTGATCCTCACGGCATAGACGCTGTCGAAATCCAGGGAATCCATGAGGGGAAGGGATATTTCCCGGGCCATTCTGACCTTGTGCTGCTCCTCTGTCTCCCCTGTTTCCCGAAGCGCCTGTTGCTTTCTCATCTCGATGCTGTTGTAAAGAAGCTCCGAGTTGTGCCCTGTGTACATGGGGGGAAGCCTGTCCACTTCCGGGTTGAACGGCTTTGTGTCATACACGGTGGAAAGAAAACCCCTTCCCGGCCCGCCGGGTCCACCCGGCCCGTGTACCCCACCGGGCCCTCCCTTGCCGGGACCCGAACAACCGGCAAAAAGAAGGACGAACAATGCGAGCACGGCAAACGCGGAAGACCGACTCTCCCGACGATATCTCATATTATCCCCTCTATCGTTCTGCCTATCATTCTGTTATCGCGTGCCTCCGATTGTCAACACCAAAAGGTGGTTTGACTGTTATGGTTACAAGATTCAGGAAACTATCACTGTCCGTCCGCACCCTGTTCGACTTGCCTTGACAATATACAATCCTTGTATGTATACTTGTACTGGCATCGAGGAGGGAATGGAATGATGAAAACGAGCACCGTTAACATATCCTTTTCAAAAGAACTCCTGGACCAGATAGACGAGACCGCCAGAAAGGAATGCAGGTCAAGGTCCGAGTTATTACGGGAGGCGGCCCGGATATATATCGACAGGAAGAAACGCTGGGATGTTATTTTCGGCCTCGCCGGAGGAGCGGCGAAGGATGCGGGCATGACCGAAGGTGACATCGACAGAGAGATCGCCCTTTACCGCAGGAATAAGACGAAGTGATGCGCCGGATCGTCGTCGACACCAACGTCATGGCATCGGCGCTTCTCTTCGGTGGCAATCCCCGGGAGGTTCTTCTCCAAGCGATACGGGGAGAGATCGGGTTGGGAATGTCGCCGGCCATGCTTTACGAGCTTCAGGGTGTTCTGTCGCGAAAGAAGTTCGGTCTTGCGGAACAGCTTGTCGAGACCGTGATGAATGAGGTAACGGGTCTCAGCGACATGGTCTTTCCCCGCAGAAGCGTATCGGTGATCGAAAGGGACCCCGATGACAATATGGTCCTTGAATGTGCCCTGGAATACAGGGCACAGGCGATCATTTCCGGCGACGAACACCTCCTGGCCCTCGCGGCCTTCGAAAACATCCCCATCCTCACACCCGCTCAATACCTCGAAACGAAATAAAGAAGGGTCCGGGCGTCACCCTCTTCTCATTACCCTGAAACCGTCCACGACCCTCAAACGGTTCAAGCGGCTCAAGCCGTTCTCTACCCCAACCGCTTCCTGAACCTCAGCGAGCTTGTGGCGACGACGGATGCGCCCAGGATGAAGAGGGCCGCGAACTGGGGCCACAGGACGGCCATGCCGCTGCCCTTGAGGAATATGTCCCGGATGATGACGAGGAAGTACCGCAGGGGATTGAGGTAGGTGATGAGCTGGACGGCGAGCGGCATGTTCTCTATGGGGAACATGAGGCCCGACAGGAGGATCGCCGGGGCGAAGAAAAGGAAGGTCGCCATCATTGCCTGCTGCTGGGTCCGGGAAATGGTGGAGATGAAGAGGCCGAATCCGAGGACGGAGAGGAGGTACACGGCGGTCGCAAGAACGAGAAGGGGAATGGAGCCCCGTATGGGCACGTCGAACCAGGCGACGCCGACGACGGTGACAAGGAACATGTCGAAGAACCCGATGACGGCGAAGGGGATGGTTTTTCCGAGAATGAGCTCGGAGGGGCGGATGGGCGTGACCATGAGCTGTTCCATGGTGCCGATCTCCCGTTCCCGGACGATGGCCATGGATGTGAGCAGGAGGCACACGAGGAGGACCATGATGGCGATGACCCCGGGCACGTTGTAGTTCCTGCTCCTCAAGTCCGCGTTGTACCAGGCACGGGGGCGCACGTCAAGGGAGCCGGGCGTCCCTGTGACCATCCGCATGGCGACGTCCCGGCCGTACCGGGAGACGATGGCGTCGGCATATCCCGCCGCGACAAGGGCGGTGTTCGAGTCCGAGCCGTCGATGAGTATCTGGACGGAGGCCGCGCGGCGTGCCTCGAGGTCCGACGTGAAACCCCGGTCGAAATTGAGGACCACCGTCGCCTTGCCCCGGTCGAGGAGGTCCCTGACCTCTTCGTCGGACGCGGCGAAGCGGACGATCCTGAAGTATCCCGACGCCTCGAAGCGGCGGGCGATCTCACGGGTGACCGACGTCTTGTCGAGGTCATGGACGGCCATGGGGATATTGGTGACATCCATGGTCACGGCATACCCGAAGACGATGAGCTGCAGGACGGGGGTCAGGAAGATGATGGGTTTCATCTTCCTGTCACGGAATATCTGGATGAATTCCTTGACGACCATGTGCTTGATGCGCCGGAGCGTGTCTCTCATGTCAGGCCACCTTTTTCTTGAACCTTTTCAGCGCCAGGGTGAAGACGATAGCGCCGAAAAGCGCAAGGAGCCCCATCTCGGCGAGAAGCATCCCGGCGGTGTTTGCCTTGAGGAATATCCCCTTGATGGCGGAGACGAAGTACCGGGCGGGTATGAGATAGGTGATGGCCTGCAGGGGCACGGGCATGTTCACAATGGAGAACATGAAACCCGACAGCAGGAGCGCCGGCAGATAGGACGTGATGACGGCGACCTGGCTTGCCGCCAGCTGCGATCTCGTCACGATCGACAGGAGGATACCCAGGCTGAGCCCCCCGAAGAGGAAGAGGGACGAGATGAACAGGAGGAGAAGGACACTCCCCTTGAGGGGCACCCCGAAGAGCGCCACGACGATCACGATGGACATGACGGTGTCGATGATGCCGATGGCGAAGTAGGGGGCCAGCTTCCCGACGACGAGTTCCGCCGGTTTCACGGGTGTGGAGATGAGCTGTTCCATCGTCCCGCGCTCCCATTCCCTGGCGATGGTGAGGGACGTGAGGAGGGCGGCGATGATGGCCATGATGACGGCGATGAGCCCCGGGACGATGAAATTGCGGGACTTCAGCTCCGGGTTGTACCAGACGCGGGGACGGACATCGATGACGGGTTCGAGTGAGGCAAGCCCGGCCCGCCGGGCGGCGAGCTCGAGGGCGCCGTTCAGGTACCCGAGGGCGATGGTGGCCGTGTTGGAGTCGCTCCCATCGACGATGACCTGGAATTGGGGATCACCCCCTGTCCGCGCGTATCTCGAAAAGTCTTCCGGTATGGAAAGGGCCACCCGGGCGCTGCCCTCGTCGAGGGCCCTGTCTATGAGCGCCGGGTCCTTCACATGGGCGACGACGGTGAAGTAACCCGAGACCTCGATGCCGCGGACGATCTCCCTCGAAAGGCTCGAGCCGTCCCTGTCGCAGACCACCGTCGTCAGACGGTCGACGTCCACGGTGATGGCGTACCCGAAAATGAAGAGCAGCATGACGGGCATGAAGAAGGCCAGCGCGAGGCTCAAAGGGTCCCGCCGGATCTGGATCGTCTCTTTCCTGGCTATTGCCCTCACACGGTTCGCGTTCATCATGAGAACGCCTCGATGAGGGACACGAAGACGTCCTCGAGGGAAGGGGGCACCACCGTGACATCGAGGACGGCAATGCCGGCGCTCTCGAGGCTTGAGCGGACGACCGGTATCGCCGTCGCGGCGTCGTCGACGGTGGCATGTATGACGTTGCCGAAGAGGGCCGCGTCGAAGCCTCTTTCACCGAGGACATCGAGGGCCTCCACGACGGCCGTCACGGACACCTCAAGGACGTCCTTCTCCATGTGCTCCTTTTTCATCACGTCCGGACGGCCCTCGGCGATGATCCTCCCCCTGTAGATGAGGGCGAGGCGGTCGCAATACTCGGCTTCGTCGAGGTAGTGGGTGGTCACGAAGACCGTTGTCCCCCGCGAAGACATCTCGTAGATGAGGTCCCAGAAGCGGCGCCGGGAGATGGGGTCGACACCGGAGGTGGGCTCGTCGAGGAATATGATGGGCGGTTCGTGGATGACGGCGCATCCCAGGGCGAGACGCTGCTTGAAGCCGCTTGCCATGGTGCGCGTGATGGCCGCGCGCTTGTCGGCGATGCCCGCCATCTCGAGGACCCATTCCTTGCGCTCCGCTTTCTTCTCGTCGGCTACGCCATAGATGCCGCTGAAGAAATCGATGTTCTCCTCGACGGTGAGGTCGTCGTAGAGGGAGAAGCGCTGGGACATGTAGCCGATATTCTTCTTTATCTCCTCTGATCGCTTCATGATGTCGAAACCGCCCACGGTGCCCGACCCCGCGGAGGGAAGGAGGAGCCCGCAGAGCATGCGGATGGTCGTGGACTTGCCTGCGCCGTTGGGCCCCAGGAACCCGAAGACCTCACCCCTGGCGACGGCAAGGTCGATACCGTCGACGGCCCGGAAAGTGCCGAAGGTCCTCGTGAGCCCGCTCACGGAAACGGCGATGTCCTGTCCCTGTGGTGCCGTCATGCTGTCACCTGTCGTTCATTCCGCTGCCGCGGGCACCTATCATGGTGAAGAAGATGTCCTCGATGGAGGGCGCTATCTCGCGGTGTCCACCGGTGGCGCAACCCCTGTCCGACAGCGTCCCTATAACGGCCTCCATGTCGCTCCTGTCCTTCAATCCGATGTGGAGCCTGTCACCGTACAGACCGACGCCCGTCACCCTTTCATCGTCCTTGATGACTCCCATGGTCTCATGGGCATTGTCGCACCAGATCTCGACCATGGGCATGGCGTGCCGTTCCTTGATCGCCGCCGGCGTGTCCTTTTCGAGGAGCCTGCCCTCGTAGATGAGACCCACCTCGGTGCACCGCTCGGCCTCATCGAGATAGGAGGTGGAGACGAAGACCGTCGTTCCCTCCTTGAGGAGCTCGTAGAGGATCTTCCAGAAGTCGCGGCGCGAGACGGGGTCGACGCCGTTCGTCGGCTCGTCGAGGAAGAGTATCTCCGGCGTGTGGATGAGGGCGCAGGCGAGGCCGAGCTTCTGCTTCATGCCGCCCGAGAGCTGCCCCGCCAGCCTGCCGGTGAAAGGGGTAAGACCGGAGAAGCCGAGGAGCCTGTCCATGCGGGCCGGGCGCCCGGCCTTCGGCACGTCGAAGATGTCGGCGTAAAAGGTCATGTTCTCCATGACCGTGAGGTCTTCGTAGAGTCCGAAGCGCTGAGGCATGTAGGCTATCCGTTCCTTGATCCTCTCGGAAGCCTTGTTTACGGGATACGATGCCACCCAGGCTTCGCCGGATGAAGGTTCCATGACCGCCGCGAGCAGTCTCATGAGAGTCGATTTCCCGGCGCCGTCGGGGCCGACGAGGCCGAAGAGCTCACCCTTGTGGACCTCGAGGGTGATCCCGTCGAGGGCCTTTACGTCCCCGAAGCTCTTGCTGAGGGATTCCGTGCGTATCGCCAGGGCATCTTCCGTCGTCATCTGAGGGAGATCCTCACGTCGGCGGGCATGCCGGCTTTCAGCTCCTGGTCCTTGTTCGTGACGGTGACCTTTACCCCGAAGACGAGCTTGACCCGCTCTTCCTGTGTCTGAACGTTCTTCGGAGTGAATTCGGCGTCGGAGGAGATGAACGTGACCGTGCCGTCGTAGGCCCGGTCCTTGTATGTGTCGACGGTGATCCTCGCTTTCTGGCCAAGCTTGACGAGGGCGAGCTTATCCTCCTTCACGTACACCTTGACCCAGGGGCGGTCGAGGTCGCCGATTGTGAACACGGCCGCGCCGGGCTGGACGATCTCCCCGAGCTCGACGTTCTTTCTGAAGACGACCCCCGATATGGGCGCGTAGAGCCGGGTATCGGCCAGTTTCTCTTCCGTGTTCGCAACGAGGGCCTCAAGCTGCTTCACCCGAAGCTCGGCGGCCCTGATGTCCTCCCTGCGCGGGCCTTCCTCGATGAGGCTCTGCTGCTGTTTGGCGCTCCTTAACTGTCCGAGGCGCGACTCGTAGGCGCTCTTTGCCGAATCGAAGCGCGATGCCGATATGGCCCCGTTCTCATAGAGGGTTTGGGCGCGCTCGAAATCCTTGCGAGCCCTCACGAGCTCCGCCTCGAGGGAGGCCGAGTCCGCCCGGGCCTTTACGATCTCCTGGCGACGTGAGCCTGCCTTCAACTCCGCAAGCTTCACCCTTGCCTCCTCCAGCGCGGCTTTGTTCTGGTCGACGAGGGTCCTCGCGTCGCCGCTCGAGAGCTCGGCGATAAGATCGCCTTCCTTCACGCGGGAACCTTCATCGACCGTGAGCGTCGCTATCTTGCCGGCGACTTTGAAGCCCACGTTGCATTCCGTCACCTCCACGTTGCCGGAAAGTTTCATCGTGCCGTCATTGCGGTTGCGGACATGGTTCGTGATCGCCACCGCGGCGACGATGACCGCGGCGACAATGACCGCCAGGGGAATGACTCTCTTCTTGGGGATCATTTCACTTCCTCCGTCATGGGTCTTCCGCCAGGTGTGCCGGGTACCCCGGGACCTTCGCCTGCCACCGGTGCGGGCAGGTCCATTGTTCCCATTGCCTTCTGGAGGGACACAACGGCAACGCGGCGGTCGAAGATGGCCTGGCAGTGGTCGGCCCGGGAGCGGATGAGGGCGGCCTCGGCATTGATGACGTCAGTGCTCGTGTTGTCACCCGACCTGTAGCGCAGATCCTCGATGCGAGCCTGTTCCTTTCCCGAAAGGACGGCCTTTTTCGAAACCGCGATGCGCTCGTCGGCGTCGGCGATCGAGGTTTCGGCTTCCTTGAGCTCCCGGGTTATCGCGAGGCGCAGGGCCCTTTGCTCCTCTTTTGCCTTCATGAGCTCCAGGCGCTCCCGGTCGACCTCCGCCCCGATGCGCCCGAAATCGAAGATCGGCAGAAAGAGACGCACGCCGACGCTCCAGTTCTCCTTGAAGGACATCCTGTCACCCGCCTTTCCACCATAGTCCCCGGCCCCGTAGATATCGGGCAGCCTTTTGCCCTGTGCGGAGGCTACACGCTCTTCCAGCATCTTCACCTTGGTCTGCGCCGCCTTGTAGTCCGGCCGCGCGGCGAGGGCGGCCGTGAGGTCGGCCTTCGCGACAGCGAAATTGACGGACCGGCTGTCGTCGAAGATGATGACGGGGTCGCCGGGGTCGTCCATGCCTATAAGGGTCTTCAGGAGCTCCCTGGTGTTGGCGATCGAGTTCCTCGTCTGTATCCTTCTCTCCATGGCGGCCCCCAGTTCCGTGTCGGCCTTGAGAAGGTCGAGCTTCGGCGCCGTCCCCGCCTTGAGAGCCGATTCCACGTCCCTGCGGTGAGACTCGAGGCCCTTCACCTGGGCGTCGCAGGCGCCGAGCAGTTCATGGAGCTGGGCGAGCTTGCAGTAGACCGCGGTGACATTGTATATGAGCTCGTGAAGGTTGCGGGTATGGAAGTCCCGGGCCATGGACCTTTTGAGCTCGGCGATCGCGACGCCTCTCACGAGGCGCCCGCCCTTGAAAAGGGGCACGGAGAAGGTGGCAAAACCGTCATAGATGTCTCTCTCGAAATCGGGCAGATCGCTCGCCAGCATGGGCAGACCGGTTATCACAATCGGTGTGAGCGGGGCAGGGTAGCGGTAGCGCGTGTATCCTCCCGTGAGGTCGATCCGGGGCATCCTGTCCGCCTGTGCGGCCCGTATGCCCTCGCCCTCTATCTCCACGTTCCGCTGTGTCATCCTGAGGGCGGGGTTGTGCTTCACGGCATAGGCAAGGAGCGAGGAAAGGGTGAAAGGCTCCTCACCCGCGACGGCTCCCGGGACAAAGAGAATGGCCGCGAGGACCTTAACGATGAAGAGGCGTGTGATCCATGTCATGACGATGCTCCTTCCCGGTTGTGTCCTATGCTGACAAGCGCCGCGAGCGAAAAGCGGCAGATATGGGCGGCTATGTCGGCCATATCCATGGAGTCCACCCGGTCCGGCCCGATGAGCCTCCTGAGGACGGGCCGGGCATAGAGGAAATACAGGCACTGGCCGACGATGCTGGCTGAGCAGTAGAGCACCGTGTCGCTCGCCGGGTCGCGTCCGGTGATGGGGCCGACAAGTGCCGTGATGAGATGGAAAATGGGCCGTGCCGTCTCTTCCACGATGACATCGAGGGCGGCGGTGGGTTCGGAGAATTCCCGTGCCATGAGCCTTCCGAACCGCGATTCGACTCCCCCGTCGAGGATGCGGAAGACGAAGGCGCGGATGAAACCTTCGAGCCGCTTCTCGGGTTCATCGGCCTCGGATGTCCCCAGTTCCCCGGGGTATTTCGCGAAGGCCACATCCTTCCAATACCGGAGCGTCTCCAGGTAGAGGTTGTCCTTGCTCTGAAAATGGTAGTTGATGGCGGCGATGTTCACGCCTGCCCGCGCGCTGATCTGCCTGACGGTTGTCTGGCGGAACCCTGAGTCGGCGAAGATCTCTCCGGCCGCCTCGAGGATCCGCTGCCGTGTGTTCGGTCTATCGATCAATTCCGGTCCACCGTTTCATGTTAAACAATAGTTTCATACAAGCATTTTAAACAAACGTTCAATATTGTCAAGAAAATTTTTTCACAACATCCTTGTGAAGAGAATTACATGCTCTGCTGAAAAAGCCCCTGTGTTATCAACAGGATGAGAGGGGTTAACAAAAGGAGTATTCATTATCCTGAATGGTTGGCGCGTCAAATATGTATTGACAAGGAAAATCCAATTAGTGTTAAATACCAAAAGGTTTTAAGGGGTATAGTTCATTGATAAGCAGTCTGGTTCTGTTGGTTCACTAATAGTGTTCACTATAGTGAATATATTTTCCGGAGCAGTCATTGGAGAGTTCACGGGCACAATTCGACTTATGATAAACGGGCTCACTGCTGCCGGCTCTAAAGGTTGGTTAATCTGAATGGACACGATCAATTTAACTGAAAAAACCGATTGGGCTTTCATCGAAGAGGTGAAGAACGAGAGCGGCCAGAACCCATCGCTGTGCTATCAGTGCGGGAACTGTACCGCCGGGTGTCCCTACACCCAGTACTTCGACTATCCGGTGAGCATGGTCATGCGTCTTCTGCAGGCCGGACAGAAGGAGACGATCCTCACCTCCAAAGCGATATGGCTCTGCGCCACCTGCGAGACATGCACCACGCGATGTCCCTGCGAGATCGACGTGGCCCATATCATGGACACGCTGAGGATCATGGCCCGACGCGAGGGCAAGGTCTCCGAGAAGGACGTTCAGCTTTTCTACGATTCATTCCTCGATTCAATGAAGAAGCACGGCAGGATCTTCGAGATGGGTATCCTCATGGGCTACAAGTTCAAATCGGGTCAGTTCATGGGCGATGCGGAGCTCGGGCCGAAGGTCATGAGCAAGGGCAAGATCAGCTTGTTCCCCAAGACGATAAAAGGCGCCGACAAAGTAGCTCAGATTTTCAATAGATTCCAGGAAAAGGCGAAAAAGCATGGCTGAGAAAGAATACGCATATTTCAGTGGTTGTTCGCTGGAAGGTACCGCGAAGGAGTACGACGAGTCGCTTCGGGCCGTCATGAAGGCCCTGGGAGTGAGCCTGGTGGAACCCGATGACTGGAGCTGCTGTGGCTCCACGCCGGCCCACACGGTGGATCACGTGTTCGCCGCGGCCCTTGCTGCACGGAACCTCACCCTCGTGGAGAAGATGAACAAGGACGTCCTGACGACCCCCTGTCCTTCCTGCCTTGTGGCGTTCAAGAAGGCCCAGTACAACATGTCGAGGGACGAGGCCTTCAAGGACGAGGTCAATGGACTTCTCGACGAGGCGTACAACTGTGGTGTCGAGTCCAAGTCTTCCCTGCAGATCATCTATGAAGACATCGGCTTGGACGCCATCGCTGCCAGGGTCACCCACATCATGCCGGACCTGAAGGTCGCACCGTACTACGGATGTATCCTCTCCAGGCCGCCCGAGATCGCTCAGTTCGATGATCCGGAGAACCCGGTTTCCATGGACAAGGTCCTGACGGCAGCCGGTATCCAGGTCCAGGATTTCGCCTTCAAGATGGAGTGTTGCGGGGCCGCCTTCGGCGTTCCGAAGCGGGAGATGGTGAACAGGCTTTCGGGCAAGGTGCTCGAGATGGCCATCGATGCCGGCGCGAATTGTATAGCCGTCGCGTGTCCGCTGTGCCAGCAGAACCTTGACCTTCGCCAGGAGCAGGTGAACAAGACGACGGGCTCGAACTACAACATCCCTGTCATCTACTTCACGCAGCTTCTGGGACTTGCCTACGGATTGTCGCCTAAGGAACTGGGTATGGATAAGGTGATCGTGAGCGCCGACAGCGTCACGCGCAGGATCACCAGGGAAGAATACGAGAAGATCAAAGCAGAGGAAGCAGCCGCGAAAAAGCCACAGAAGGCGAAGAAAGAGGCGGCCGCGGAAGAGACAAACAATTAAGGAGACCTGATCGATGCGGGTTGGTGTATTTATCTGCCATTGTGGAAGCAACATCGCGGGAACCGTTGATGTGGCGAAAGTGGCCGAAGAGGCCCGGAAGATGCCCGGCGTCGCCTATGCGACGGACTACATGTATACCTGTTCGGAGCCCGGACAGAAAGAGATCACGGATGCGATCGAGCAGCACAAGCTCGACAGGGTCGTGGTGGCGGCATGCTCGCCCCGTATGCACGAGAATACCTTCAGACGGACTGTCATGAAGGCGGGACTTAACCGCTACTTCTTCGAGCAGGCCAATATCCGTGAACACGTGTCCTGGATCAGCCTTGACAAAGAGGCCAACACGAGAAAGGCCATCGACGAGGTAAGGATGTCCGTGGCGAAGGTCATAAAGAACAAGCCGCTCTTCTCCTCGTCCTTCAAGATCAACAAGAGGGTCCTTGTCATCGGCGGCGGTGTGGCAGGCATGCAGGCCGCACTCGACTGCGCCGATGGCGGGCTTGAGGTCGTCATGGTCGAGAAGAGCCCCTCCATCGGCGGCATGATGGCGCGACTCGACAAGACCTTCCCCACCGTCGACTGTTCCATCTGTATCCTGGGGCCCAAGATGGTCGACGTGGCGCAGCACGACCTCATTAAACTTCACGCATACAGCGAGATAGCCGAGATCAAGGGCTATGTCGGCAACTACCAGGTAAAGATCCGGAAGAAACCGACCTATGTCGATTGGACGAAGTGCACGGGTTGCGGGCTCTGCATGGAGAAGTGTCCCACGAAGAACGCCTACGACCATTTCAACTTCGGCGCGGCGCCGACACGGGCCATCAACATCCCCTTCCCGCAGGCGATCCCGAAGAAGGCGACGATAGACCCCAACTTTTGCCGGCAGTTCACAAAGGGCAAGTGCGGGGTCTGCGCGAAGGTCTGTCCCACTGGCGCCATCAATTACGAAATGCAGGAAGAGTTCATTACCGAGGAGGTCGGGGCCATCATCACTGCAACAGGGTACGGCCTCATGGATATCGAAAGGCTCACCGAGTACGGTGGCGGACGGTATCCCGACGTCATCACCGGCATCCAGTACGAGCGGTTCCTCAACGCCTCCGGCCCGACATCGGGCCACATCATCAGGCCGTCGGACCACGAAGAGCCGAAGACAATCGTTTTCGTTTCCTGTGCGGGGTCCCGCGACAAGTCCCTGGGCGTTCCCTACTGCTCCAACTTTTGCTGCATGTACATCGCCAAACAGGCCATTCTGACGAAGGACCATATCCCCGATTCACAGTCCTACGTCTTCTACATGGACGTCAGGTCCCCGGGCAAGGGTTATGATGAGTTTACCCGCCGTGCCCAGGAAGAGTACGGCGCCAAGTATATCCGCGGCAGGGTGTCGCGTATCTACCCGAAGGGGAAGAAGATGGTGGTGAGGGGGGCGGATACGCTCCTCGGGACGCAGGTCGAGATCGAAGCCGATCTCGTTGTGCTCGGGACCGCGGTCGTTGCCGCACCGGGTGCAGCGCAGATGGCAGAGAAGCTCCATATCTCCTACGACACCTTCGGGTTCTATGTCGAGTCCCACCCGAAGTTGAGGCCCGTTGAAACGAACACGTCGGGTGTCTTCCTCGCCGGCGCCTGCCAGGGCCCGAAGGACATCCCGGCATCGGTTGGACAGGGATCCGCCGCCGCGGCAAAAGTCCTGTCTCTCTTCTCGAAGGACATGCTCGAATCCGACCCGGCCATCGCCCAGGTCAACCAGAATACGTGTGTGGGCTGTTTGAAGTGCCTTAAGACCTGTCCCTTCCAGGCGATCGTTGAAGACACCTTACGGAACGGGAAGAAGGTCGCAAAGGTCATCGAAACGGTCTGTGCCGGATGCGGTGTCTGCACATCCACCTGTCCCTGCGGTGCTATCCAGCTGCAGCATTTCACGGACAACCAGCTCTTAGCGGAGGTTAATGCAATATGTCAGAAGTAGCACCCAAAGAACTGCGGATCGTTGGTTTTCTCTGTAACTGGTGTTCCTACGGCGGCGCCGATACCGCGGGTGTGGGCAGGTTCAGGCAGCCCACGGACCTGAGGATCATCAGGGTTCCCTGCTCGGGTCGCGTCGACCCCATGTTCGTCGTGCGCGCCCTTCTGACGGGTGCCGACGGTGTTCTCGTCTCCGGATGCCATCCCAGGGATTGCCATTACACGGACGGCAATTTCTACGCGCGGCGCAGGCTGGAAATGCTCAAAAGGCTCCTGCCGTTCCTGGGCATCGACGGCAGGAGATTCCACTATACATGGGTTTCGGCCTCTGAAGGCGCGAAATGGCAACAGGTCGTAACGGACTTTACGAAACAGGTCCACGCGCTCGGCCCCATGCATCAAAAGTAAGGAGAAGGCAGATTGAGTACTCAGAAGCTTAAAGAGATCATCAAGCAGGTCCTCCCCGATGTGGAGACCGTCATATGCTGGCAGGAGGGTTTTGACAAGCTCAATGTGACGCCGATCTTCATAACGTCCCCCGAGCAGGCCGACAAGGTTGTGTGGAACCCCCTCTGTGCGCAGAACCTCGCGAGCTATCTCCCGTCACAGAAGAAGAAGGTGGCGGTCGCGGTGAAGGGCTGCGATTCGAGGACGATCGTCCAGTACATGCAGGAAGGCCTCATCGACAGGGACAATGTCGTCATCGTCGGGATCCCCTGCAAGGGCATCATCAGCAAAAAGAAGGTCCAGAAGGCGATCGGGAATGAGCCGGTGGAGGACGTGACCTTCACGGACGGTTCGGTAAAGGTGAAGACGCCGTCGGGCGAGAAGACCTTCGCGATAGCCGATGTCTGTCCCAGCAAGTGCGCATCATGCCAGTATCCGACCCCGGTTATCTACGACCACCTTACGGGGGACGCCATACAGTCCGACAAACCGGCGGAGAGTGTCTATGCCGATGTGGTGGAGCTGGAAGGGAAGACGCTCGAGGAGCGAAAGGCGTATTTCGAGAGCGAGTTCAGCAAGTGTATCCGTTGTTATGCCTGCCGGAACGCGTGCCCAATGTGCGTGTGCCAGGACAGCTGCATCGCCGAGACACGTGACCCGCACTGGATCACCCAGAAGCTCAGCCTCGACGAGAAGTTCATGTTCCACATGATCCACGCCCTTCATCTCGCGGGACGGTGCGTGGAGTGCGGGGAGTGTGAACGTGCGTGTCCCATGGAGATCCCCGTTGCGAAGCTGAAGAAGAAGATCAACAAAGAGATGAAGGAACTCTTCGACTATATCCCGGGAGTCAACCCCGAGGACAAGCCGCCGATGTACACCTTTAATGTTGACGAAGCTAAGATCAAGGAGCATAAACTCTAATGGCCGACAAAGGATACCTTCCGAAAGAGAAGATAAAGGAATTCGTCGAGGCCCTCGGTAAAGACGCGACCGTCTTTGCTCCGTGCCTCGAAGGGGACACGATCATCTTCCGTGAGTACACACCCGATAAGGAGATCTCCCTCGACCGGCCGGCTAACACGCCGCCGAAAGGGGCCATCTATCCCCAGTCCGAGACGCTGCTTTCCTTCGAGTTCAAGAAGGAGGCCGACAAACCCCAGAAAATGGACGTGGAGCTCAAGGTGAACACCGACTTCCCGAAGACGGTCGTTTTCGGCGGGCGTCCCTGCGATGCCAGGGGTTTCACGATCATCGACAGGGTCTTCATCGACACCGATACCGCAGATCCTTATTACAAAAAGCGCCGCGAGAACACCACCATCGTGACCAGGTGCTGCAACGGACCGGTGGCGGGCTGTTTCTGTGTCGGTGTGGGGGGCGGGCCTGCCGTGACCGAAGGGTCGGACGTGGTCATGACCGAGGTCGACGGTGGATACTACCTCGAGGCGGTGACGGACAAAGGCAAGGCCGTCATGTCGCTGCCGATGGTCCAGGACGGAGCCTCATACGAGGCGAAGGCGAAGGCAGCCAACGAAAAGGCGACTGCCGCGGTGAGAAATCCCTTCCCGGAGGGAGCGGACAAGATATCACCTGAGCTCTTCGACAGCGGGGACTTCTGGGGCCGGGTGGTCGAGAAGTGCCTCAGCTGCGGCGCCTGCACGTTCCTGTGCCCCACCTGCTACTGCTTCAACATCACCGACGAGCAGGCGGTCACCACGGGCGAGCGTGTAAGGTCGTGGGATTCCTGCATGTTCCAGCATTTCACCCTTGAGACAAGCGGGCACAACCCGAGGCCGGTGAAGAACAGGAGGTTCAGGAACCGCGTGGGACATAAATTCTACTATTACCCGGAGAAGTACGATGGTGCCATAGCCTGCACGGGCTGTGGAAGGTGCATTCGGTACTGTCCGGTGTCCGTGGATATCAGCGAGATCGTAGGGTACCTGAGAGACCCGAAGGCGGATCCGCAGGCTTGGGCCGCGGAAAAGAAAGACGCAAAGAATTAGGAGCGCGTGATGACAGGGAATGAGAATCCATACCTTCCTGAACTGGCGACAGTTACGAAGGTGATCGAAGAGACGCCAAACATAAAGTCCTTCCAGGTCGTGTTCAACGACGCGGAGAAGATGAAGAGCTTCACGTTCGAGCCGGGTCAGGTCGGGCAGCTCTCCGTTTTCGGTGTCGGCGAATCCACCTTCGTTATCAATTCCCCGCCGACGCGCATGGAATACCTCCAGTTCAGCGTCATGAAGGCCGGAGAGGTCACGACGGCCCTTCACGGGATCTATGAAGGCGACGTGATCGGTGTGAGGGCGCCTCTCGGCAACTGGTTTCCCTATAATGACATGAAGGGGAAGAACATCCTTTTCATCGGCGGCGGCATCGGGCTTGCCCCGCTTCGGACCCTTATCCTTTACATGCTCGATAACAGGGCGGATTACAAGGATATAACCATTATCTATGGATCGAGGACGCCCCCTGATCTGTGCTACAAGGACGAATTGAAGGAATGGGAAGAACGATCTGACGTGAACCTCATCCTCACCGTAGATAATGAATTTCCTGGATGGACGAAGAGAACGGGTTTCGTTCCCACCGTCCTCAAGGAAGAGGCGCCGAAGGCGGAGAACACGATAGCCATCACCTGCGGACCTCCCATCATGATAAAGTTTGTCCTCGAGGGGCTCGCGGGGCTCAATTTCCCCGATGAGAACATCATCACCACCCTGGAGGCGAGGATGAAATGCGGCATCGGCCTTTGCGGCCGCTG
>JAAYAK010000132.1 GCA_012719415.1 Syntrophorhabdus sp. | reverse complement strand
TCCAGGTCGAAAGGCTTCGCCAGGTAGTTGAAGGCGCCCATCCTGATGGCCTCGACGGCGCTTTTCACGCTGCTGTGCGCCGTGAGGATGATAACGGGTATTTCCGGGTTTATCTGGTGGAGTTCACGCATGAGACTGATCCCGTCCGTGCCCGGGAGCTTAAGGTCGACAACGGCAAGGTGGAAGGCCTGCGCCTTCACCGCCGAAAGCGCCCCGTCCCCGTCGCGGGCGGTCGTGACTTCGTAGTCCGCGGACTGAAGCATCATGCCCATCAGCTCGAGGAGGTTTCGATCGTCGTCGACGACCAGTATGTTTCCGAGGGACATCCCCTTACCTCGCCAGTTTCTTCTTTGCCCGCTCTATCTCCATGTCGACCTCCTTCGACCTCTCGATGACATCGAGCACCCCTATCCAGGTCTTCGCCTGCGGCACGAGCGGGCTCTGGGGATACTCCCTGACCACTCTCTGGAACATGGCCATGGACTTCCTGTAATCCCTCTTCGCGTTGTTGTTGCTGGCGTAAATGAGGCCCATGTTGAACAGGGCCTGATCGCAGGGCGGTTTCTTGCCGCAAAGGGACAGTATGGCCTGATTCGCCTTCAGTCCGCCGTCAAAGTCGCCGTGCCCGTAGAGCTCCGCCGCCTTCTGCAGCCTTTCGGCCAGCTTCTCCTCCTTTGCGTTGCCTTCCCTGACGGTGTCCTCCGGTGCGCTGTTCTGTATGGGAACATAGCTGCACCCGGAAAGAAGAAGCACGATCAGCCCCGCAAGAAGACCGTAAATGTGCTTCCTTTTCCCAATTCGCTTTCTACCCAAATCCTGCCTCCATGGGCATCCACCACATGCTTCGCGATGGCGAGGCCAAGGCCGGTACCCGTGCCCCCCGAGTAGGCCCGCGTCGCCGACTGCCTGTACTTGTCGAAGATCGCCGTGCGGTCCTCTTCCGGAATGCCCGTCCCCGAATCGGCAACGGAGATCTCCACACCTCCCGCAACGGGCTTCAGGGATACCGCTATGCGGCCTCCGTCGGGCGTGAATTTCACCGCGTTCCCGAGCAGGTTCCGCATGACCTGAAGGACCCTTTCGCCATCCATCGTGACGGACGGCATCTCCCCGGTCTCATGGAACTCGAAGGTTATTGACCTGGCGGCATAGAGCGGCTCGATCTCCGAAGCTGCCCTCTGCACTATAGGTTTAACATCTCCGGGAGCAAAGTTGAAGTCAATAATGCCGGCTTCCATCTTTGACAGGTCGAGAAGGGAATTCACGTGTTCTATCAAGCGGTTGCACTCCTCGGACATGATGGCAAGGACCTTGTCCCTCGCTTGCCCGTGCGACCCGTCGACATCCCTCTTCAGGAGGGCGATGCCCCCTTTCATGGAAGCAAGGGGGGTCCTGAGCTCGTGAGCCATGAGAGAAAAGAAGTCGGATTTCATCCTCTCCGCCTCTTTCAACCTGTCGCACATGAGGTTGAGGGCCCGCGCAAGGTGCCCGATCTCCGGCGGTGAAGAAAGGGTGAGGGGGTCCTCGAAGTTACCGCTTGAGATCTTTCGCGTCTTCCTCTTTATGACGGAAAGGGGCCGCGTGATGCTGAGCGTGATTCCCGCGGCGATGAGAATACCGATGAGAAGCGATGAGGCTGCCATTATGAGGCCGGTCTTGAGCGCCCTCGTCCCCGCCTTTGCCAACCCGTCTATCCTGTTTCTCGTGTCGTCCTCGATATAGAGCTCAAGGTTCTTGACCTCCTCTATCATGGCCTCGACGGTCTTTTCCTTCTCCTGGCGGTACCAGCCGGGGCGACGCGCGCCGCCCGACCCGCCGTACTTTGCCTCCTCCTCGATGAGGTCCCTGTACCGGGAGTGCTGCTTCGCGATGTTGTCAAGTATCTCCTTGCTGCCGAGGGTATCGGCGATCGCGGAGGCCCCGGCAAGGTGCTTTGTGAAGTCCCTGCCGGCCGTGACAAAACCTTCGCGGAAGGCAGGGTCCTTCGAGATGGCATACTTCTTCTCGTAGGACAGCTCGGAAAGAAGGGCGTCGCTCAGCCGCTCCTTGTGCTCGATGAGGCGCTCTCCCAGCTCGAGCATATGGGCGCTCGCCTTGTTGAACTCGTTCAGCTTTATCATCGAGTAAACGCTCACCGACGTCGTGACGGCAAAAAGGGCGGCAAACCCGATGATGAGCCGCGAAACCACGTTCAATCTGGAGAAACCGGTCACTGA
>JAAYAK010000131.1 GCA_012719415.1 Syntrophorhabdus sp. | reverse complement strand
GTGTTTTCGACCTTGTGGTCACGGTGAAAGCGGATGACGCCGGTATCCGTTTCGTGAAGACCCGTGTAGCCGCGGTCCCCTATACCCTGAACGGCCACGCTGCGGAACTTTGCGTCGCGCCTGAGATCGCCGAGCGTCATATACGGATGTGACTGAAGGGTGAGGTTGAGTTGAGCCGCGATGTCGTAGGCCTTCTGGCGTATCGAGGCTTCACCGATCTTTGTGAGAAGGGCGGAACTCTGGGTCCATTCCTCTCTGTAGCCGTCCTCGACGGCACGCTGAATGCTTGATTCGAAACGCCCCGAGAAGGTGTGGATGAGGATGCTGAAAATCGCGATGGGGATGAACCCTGCCATGATCGTCATGATGAAAAGACGGGACCCGAAACGTTTCGGAAAAAAACCGGATACCTTCATCGGCTGCCACGCTCCATCTGCATTAAGAGTAACATAAATGGTATCACCGATAAAGTCGATGATAATTGTCACATGGAAAACGGGGCCCTGGTCCTTGTCTAGGCGACGATCTCCCTGTCTTCGGGGGAGTCGATGACGAATCGAATGATGAGCCCTTTCCTGCCGACAGCATCATATGCGAGGTTGCTTTCGGAATATATCCCGTCGAATACGTGGGTATCGTAGAAATCGTCATAGAAGTGAGCTGCGTAAACCCTGTCCGAGGGATCCGGGCCTCCGATGACAGTGCAGGTCTTCACCTCGCTCTGAAAGCTGGTGTTCCGATACATGTCGTCGCTGAATGACCGCGCTTTTTCGATGCTGGAGAAGACCGCGAAGACCCCTCGGCCCAGTATCGATCTGTCCATGACCACGAATAGTTCCATCTGTCCTGTCATCCTTCACGGATAGGTCCGCACTATAGGAAATATAGGAAGTCGGCAAAGAAATCAAGTCTTTTGACATTTTGTTGTAACCCGTTCCAGCGTTGCGGTAGAATAACGACGTTCCGGTGGAACACTTCTATAAAACCACGAGGAGCGATCATGAGCCTGAAAGACAAAACTGCATTGATCACCGGGGCCGGACAGGGTATCGGCAAGGCCTGTGCCGAGGTTTTCGGGGAGCGGGGCGCGCGCCTCATCCTTCTCGACAAGAACAGGAGAACCCTTCCGCACGTTGCGCGGGATCTGAAAGTGAAAGGCGTCGACGTTGTCTTCCGGATCATCGACCTCACGCGCACGCAACCCCTTGTGAAGATGGTCGAAGAGCTTCTGGCAGACCACAGGATAGACATTCTCGTCAACAACGCCGGCTTTGACAGGCCCGGCATCACGGCGAAGATCGACAAGACGGACTACAATGCCGTTCTGTCCATCCATCTCGGTGTGCCCTTTCTCCTTTCCAAGCTGCTCCTCCCGCAGATGCGCGCCAACAGGTGGGGACGCATTGTCAACGTGAGCTCCATATACGGGCTCATGGGGGCCAAGGGCGAGGTGGCCTACGCCGCGGCCAAGGCCGGGGTCCTGGGTCTGACCAAGACCCTGGCGCGTGAAGGAGGAAGGGATGGTGTGACCATAAATGCCGTCGTCCCGGGCATGATACGGACTCCGCCCATCATGCGGATGCCCGACAAGTACAGGGAACCCATCATAGTGGAGAGCATGCTGGGCAGGATAGGCGAACCGGAAGAAGTGGCCCGTGTGGTTGCCTTTCTCGCCTCTGAGGACGCATCCTACATAACCGGCACGGAAATAAAGGTGTCGGGAGGGTGGGGGGTCTAACAAAAGGTTGGAACCGCTTGAACCGTTAGAACCGCTTGAACGGGAAAAACTCTTTTTCAGAAACGTTCAAGCGGTTCAAGCTGCTTAAACGGTTCAAACGGTCTTTTTCAGTATTTCCTCCAGCATTTTCCCCAGTTTCGTTTCTTCCGTTTCGTCGGCGTACTTGGGGGGTTCAATGTCGGGAAAGAGGCTGTAAACGGCCTTGGTGATGACCTCCGCGTGGGGAGGGCAGCCGGGCATGTGCGTGCCGAGACCGGCGTGGTGCTGCTGGCAGACACCCATGAAGATGTTGGTCTCATCGGGGTTGATGGGGACGGCTGTCGACGGGCCCAGGAAAATGTTGGCCTTTTTCTCCAGAGGCCTGTCGATAAGGGACCGGCCGGGATCTGCGGGATCGGGCCTGCGCAGCTTGGAAAGGACGAAGTGCAGATAGCCTTTGCACCCCGTGCACGCCTCGTCGGCATGGATCTTGAGGCAGGCTCCGCCGCTGACATCGATGGCGGGTTGCACGAATTTCTTCGCCACCTCTTCGACGGGGGTGCCGACGACGTTGATCTTGTTCTTCTCGAGTGGTCCCAGGCCCTGCATCCAGGCGAGGAATACAGGGGGAGATGTCCTGGGGTCGATACCCATGATCTCCATGGCTACGGCATCGACTGCCACGGGGTTTGTACCGCCGATCAGGACATCCATCGTGATGGGGGTGCCCGATACGGGCCCGAAGTCTTCAAGGCCGGTGAGACCGTCTATAATGGTCAGTTTGGGTTTGACAAGGTGGTGGATATTGACGAGGCTTTGCCAGAGGCCGAAGAAATGGGACATGTATTTCTCTATGGGTGGTACGGCACCCTGGAGGCTCTTGATGGCCAGGGAAGAAATGGCGGCGAAATGGATCTTCAAGACCGGCACGTTGATGATAACGTCGACCATTTCAAGGGTGGAAGGAATCCTCCGGGATGACATGCGTTTGCAACCCGGCACCTGCTTCTCGATGAACCTGTCCGTGTTGAGGTCGACGAGACTGACCCTTTCAGGATCAAGGGAGACGATCTCATCATAGCCGTAGTGGCTGAACATCTTCGAGGTGGCGCTGCGGTTGATCGAAGCGCCTTCGGTGATGTAGACGTGGGATGCGAGGCCGAGGAGCATCTCCGTCAGGGCCTTCACGACGCGGATGTCGGTGACGATGCCGCCCACGACCTTTCCGTCCTTGAGGCCGTGGTCGCTCACGACGTTCGGTTTGATGGCGACCGTTTGCCCGGGCTTGACGAACCGCCTGAGCCCGCCGAGCCTGTCGATGAGATTGGCGAGACCCCTCCTGATCTCTTCGTATGTCTGGGTGGAGGGTATCTTCTCGACGGCTACACGTTCCTTCTTTCGATAAGCATGAAAGGGTTTACCCGCGGCCGTCTTCTTCAGCAGCACAGAGGTGCTCAACTCCATCTTGACGAGGTCGAAGCCGTTGCGGCTGAAGAAAAGAACGGGCCTGAAACCATACTCGACAAGAAACCGGTGCTTTTCCTGGTCCGCCGCGAGAAGAGACGCCGCCACCAGGCTTTCACGGGCGATCAGCGTGTCAAGCATCGCCGGACGGGGGTCCTTGCCTTTCCACGTTCCTTCCACGAGCATTTCCTCGATGGTGCTCGTCTTCTTGTCGTAGAGGATCCATCCCACAACCCTGTTGTTCTTCACGGCACGGAAGACCGTGATGGAAGAGTTCTTTGCCCATTCCTCCCATTTGAAGGCGATATAACGGTCATCGATGCCTTCCTTGAGATAGCGGTCTCTGAGGAGCCTGAAAAGGGTGGGGGTTCGCCTTCCCGTCTTGAAAGATATGTCTCTTGCCATGTTGTTGACCTCCTCCTCCGTGCGATTGTGGATCCTACCCCGCCCCCGTCACACGTGGCAAGATTATACCAGTTTTGGCATTTGCATGAAAGAAGTTAAGCG
>JAAYAK010000130.1 GCA_012719415.1 Syntrophorhabdus sp. | reverse complement strand
ATCCTTATCCTCTTCTTCTCCGGTTTCGTTCTCAGGAGGATGTAGGTGGCGCCGGGGCCGCCGTCGGACATTGTGGCGTTGGAGAAGGCGGTCACCCATTTGCGGTGCATGGCACGGAGGATCCATGTTTTCAGGTAGTCCTTGATGGTGGGGTCGCGCTTGGACCTCAAGCCCCGGCCGTGGATCACCTTCACGCATCTGAGACCTTTCTTGATGGCATTGCTCAGGAAGTATTCGAATGTTTCCCGGGCGCCTTCTATGGAGAGGCCGTGGAGGTCTATGACCTGCTGGACGGAGAACTCGCCCTTGCGGAGTTTTTCCATTATGAGGGGGTTTATGCCTTCGACGTAGCCTTCCATGTATTCGGGGAGGTTCGTGACGTTGATGGTGTTGTGGTCCGTCAGCACTTCCTGCAGGAGCTTCTCTTCCTCGTTCTCCCTGCGGGGAGCCGCGACGGGCGCCGGTCTCTTTGCCCGTATCCTGTTGTCGCCCCGGCGGATCGTTCGCACGCCCTCCATGGCTTCGCTGAGGAGGTGCTCCTCGTCCTCGGGCGCGGCGGCGGTCTTCCTGGCGGGTGCCGGCGACGCCTCCTTCTTCACCGTGATCCGGTGTTCCTTGAGAAATCGAGAAAGTTCGGAAAAGGGTTTGTTGATGGAATCGTTGTCATCCATGGACCGGCTCTCCTCACGCGAGTTCCATATCTGTGACGGCTATGGTGTACGTTTCGGCGGTTTCCTGAAAACCGAGGAGCTTGACGTCGCATGTTCCTTTCTCGCCTGCCTCAACGGCGATCACGTCGGAGTAATCGGCAAGACGCTGCCCGTCGGCGTCGAAGAGGGTGACGACGACGGCGAGGACCGCCTCCTCTTCCCTTTCATTGACGAGCCGGCCCGACACCTTCGCCCAGAAGGGAAGGGCGAGCAGGCCGCAGCAGGGCATGAGGGAGAGGAGAAAGACGTGGCCTTCGAAAGAGATGCCGTCAACACAGGTTACGCCCGCGCATGTGAGCTCCCTGGAATTTTGCGGTGTGATGTATCCGATCAGATCGTTCGTCGCTGTCATGGGGCCGCTCCCGGCTTCGATCCTCATATTTACCACAGGAGAAGAACTTTTGACAACAACCAGTATTTATAATAAATTACACACATGCAATGGCTCGGATATGTTGTGGATTACGGGATCATAGGCCTTCTGGGGGTGATGTCTTTTTTCTCCGTGGCCTTCTTCGTGGAGCGTTACCTTTTCTTCAAAAGACTCGATATGACACGGTACGGCAATGACAGGAGAGGGCTGGAGATCGATATCACGAAGAGGATGTCCGTCATCGCCACCATCGGCAGCAACGCGCCCTACGTCGGCCTCCTCGGCACCGTGCTCGGCATCATGCTCACCTTCTCGACCATAGGCAGCCAGGGATACGTTGACGCGACGGGGGTCATGTTCGGTCTTGCCCTCGCGCTCAAGGCCACGGCCATCGGTCTTGTCGTGGCCATACCGTCCATTGTCTTTCACAATTACCTCGTCCGGAAGGTGAAGGTGGCCCTTCTCAGGTGGGATGCCCTGTATGCCGGACAGGACGTGAAAAGAGACGGCGACGTTGTACCCAGGCCCGTGAAGTCCGCAGGGCTGTAACAAAGAACACCGACTGACATAATGGAAGAGAAAGAGTTCAGCTACATCAATATGGTCCCCTTTATCGACGTCATGCTCGTCCTTCTCGTCATCGTCCTCATGACGGGGACCTTCGTCGCGACGGGCATAATCCCCGTCGAGCTGCCGAAGGTGTCCCGGACGCAGGAGAAGGCCATGAAGACAGGCATCATCGAGATAGACAGGAGCGGTGTCGTCTATTACCAGGCGAAGCGCGTCGACCTCACGGGCCTGAAGGGATCGCTCTCCGGCACCCCCCGCGATACCCCGTTCCTCATACGGGCGGACAGGGGTATAGAACTCCAGCGTTTTGTCGAGGTACTCGAAACGGTGAAGTCCATGGGCTTCAGGAAAGTGAGCCTTCAGACGGAGGAAGAAAGATGACCCGGAGCCGTCATGCCGGTTATGCCGTGTCCCTTCTGGTGCATCTCGCGGTGGCAGCCGCGGTCCTCATCATTCCCTTCGAGATGGTGGCGCGGCAGAAGAGCATCGTCCTCGATTTCAGCATTGTAAGGGGACCGGGGAACGACAACGCCGGTGGCGTGGGAAAGCACGGTCCTGCTGGTGGGGAGACGAAAGTCGATCCTCACAGAAAGCAGCCCGCGCCGCTCGCGAAGAGGGCCCCGGTTGACACCCGGAAGACAGACCAGCGGGTAGTGGCTGCCGTTGTCCGGGACCATGATCCCGTCGCGAAGGGCTTCACCGGGGCTGACCCGCAGGGTCAGGTGACCGTGGCCGGTGAGGATTCACCGGGCCCTCATGCCGGGGTAGTGTCGACGTCCTGGTCGGGCGCGACGTCCGGGGGAGGTTCTCCGGGTGCCGGTGGGGGAGGTCCGAAGACGCTTAATTACCTCGGTTCCGGCGGCGCCGACGAGCGGAACTTCTCCTTTATCCGCGACAGGATCATGCAGGGCATCGTTTATCCGGAGCGGGCGAGGAGAATGGGATGGGAAGGGAAGGTGACCCTTTCCTTCACCGTCCACGAGAACGGTTCCATCGGTGATGTGAGGGTCGTGGGCAGCTCCGGTTTTTCCGTCCTTGACGAGAGCGCCAGGGACTCGGTTGCGAAAACAAATCTCAGGAGAAAGGTACCCGTCCGGCTTGTCGTCCTTTTGCCCGTGGAATACAGGCTTCGTTAGGGACAAGCCCGCGGCGGCTGCCGCGACGTGACGGACTTACGTGAAATTATGAAGACCATTGAAGATAACCAGCTCATACTTCTTATCTGGCGCGGCAGGAAATACCTCAAGCGGATAGCCGTTGACCAGTCGTTCCACGGCAAGGGCGGGATGCTCCGCTACGGCGACCTCATCGGCAAGCCCTACGGCATCCGCATCGGCGACTACGATATCTTTGAACCGACCATCGAGGACATCGTCATGCTCGGCCTCAAGAGGGAGACGCAGATAGTCTTCCCCAAAGAGAGCTTTTTCATCGCCTTCCGCCTGAGCCTGAGGAAAGGTTCCCGCGTCCTCGAGGTGGGAACGGGCAGCGGCGCCAACACCTACATCATGTCCCACGCGGTGGGGCCCGAAGGCCTTGTCGTCACCTACGAGCAGGAGGAGAGGCACTTCAGGAACGCGAAGCGCAACATCGAACGCTTCGGCGAATGGGGGAACGTGGAGCTTCACAACGAGGAGTTCACCGGCTGTCCCGGCGGTGATTTCGACGCCGCTTTCATCGACGTGAGGGAGCCCTGGACGGTATTGGAGAAGGTGAGGGATGCCGTAAAGGGAAGCGCCCCGATAGGCATGATAGTGCCCACGGCCAACCAGATATCGGACGCCCTGAAGGCCCTGGAAGAGGGCTTCGGCGACACGGAGGTCCTCGAGATCCTCATCAGGAAATACAAGACCGTAGCCGAACGCGTCCGCCCCACAGACCGCATGATAGCGCATACGGGGTATCTAATTTTCACGAGAAAATTGGATACCATAGACGGGTAAAGACGTGGACGGGCATACGAGTCTGCGCTTCGCGCAAACGGGCGTACGCGGTAAAACAGAAGAAAGAAATTGTGTCTTTTCCTCGTGTGCCCGTGTGCTCGTTTTTCGCTTAAGCGAAAGACCCGTATGCGTTTAGAGGATTACGAACTTCTTCACGTACTCCACGATCTCCTGGGGGTCGTCGCATATTTTGAAGATGTCGAGGTCTTCTTTGAGGATCCTGCCGTGGCTCAGCATCTGGTCCTTCATCCAGTCTATGAGTCCTTTCCAGTAGCATGAATCGTAGAGGATGACGGGGAAGGGGCGCATCTTCTTCGTTTGAATGAGGGTGATGGCCTCGAAGAACTCGTCGAGGGTGCCGAAGCCGCCGGGCATGACGATGTAGGCCATGGCGTACTTGAGGAACATGACCTTGCGGACGAAGAAGTACCGGTAGCTCAGCCGGACATTCGCGTAGGAATTGGGTTTTTGCTCGAAGGGCAGCTCGATGTTGATACCGATGGATTTGGTCCCTCCGTCCTTTGCCCCTTTGTTGGCCGCTTCCATGACGCCTCCGCCTCCGCCGGTGATGATGTTAAAGCCGTTCTTGGCAAGGAGCTTGGTCAGCGCGTAGGTCTTGTCGTACAGATCGTTGCCTTTCTGGCAGCGGGCGCTTCCAAAAACCGTTATCGCGGGGCTGACCTCATTGAGGTTCTCGAAACCCTCGACGAATTCCGCCATGATGTGAAAAAGCCTCCACGATTCCTTGAGGGTCATGTCGTCTATGACGTATTGTTTCTCCATGGTCTCCCCTTTTTACCTTGAGATTTTGGGCGCTGACATATATTATTTACATACAAATTGCTTGTCAAATCAAAACGAAATGGGCGAAATACTGGTCGGAACAAGCGGGTTTTCCTTTGATGATTGGATAGGAGAGGTGTACCCGCCGGGCACCAGGAAACAGGACATGCTGCCCTACTACGTCAACAAGCTGGGGTTCAAGGCCCTGGAGGTGAACTATACGTACTACTCAATGCCGTCGCAGAAGACCATGGAATCCTTCGCGCGGCGGACCACGCCGGACTTCTCTTTCGTCGTGAAGGCCTATAAGGGTATCACTCACTCCATCGACGAGAATGTGAAGGAGACGTGCCGCTTCTTCAGGGAAGGCGTCAGGCCCCTGGGGGAGAGCCTGAAGGCGCTTCTCTTCCAGTTTCCTTACATGTTCCTGCCCACGGATGAGAACATCGGCTACCTGCGGAGGATACGGGATGAGTTCGCGGGGTACGAAACGGTCATCGAGTTCCGTAATGCCAGATGGTTCGAAGAGAGGTATTTCGATCTTCTCAAAGAGTTGTCCCTCGGTTTCTGCATCGTCGACGAACCGAAGCTCAAGGGCCTCATGCCCTTCACGCCGGTCCTGACATCGCGGACGGGGTACTTCCGGTTCCACGGGAGGAACAGGGCGTGGTTCAGGGAGCCCGTCGATGTCCGTTATGATTACCTGTACTCGGAGAAGGAGCTGAGGAGCTTCGTGCAGCCCATAGAGGAGATCGCCTCGGGCGCGGAGGGCACGACCTTCGTTTTCTTCAACAACTGCCATGCGGGAAAGGCAGCCAGGAACGCTCAGATGATGATCGAGCTCTTGCGCGAGAAGCCGTCGTTTGGTTCGGCGGCGCGAACCGCTCCCCACAACTGACGGCATCAGGTGATATCGTCCCTGTTGCGGGACCCCGACAAGGAGTCGACATGAACAATGAGATATTCAGGGAATACGACATCAGGGGAAGCGTCGAACCCGACCTTACCGATGACGTGGTATTGAGCATCGGCCGGGCCTTCGGGTCTTACATGGCGAGGCTCGGGAAGAAGAAGGCGGCCCTGTGCCGCGATTGCCGGCTCAGTTCCGAACACTACCGGGACCTTCTTGCCGAGGCGATGGTCGAAAGCGGCCTCGATGTCGTCGACGTCGGTCTGGCTCCGACGCCGCTCTTCTATTACTCGCTCTTCACTCTCGGCGTGGAAGGTGGCATCATGGTAACGGGAAGCCACAATCCACCCAGCATGAACGGTTTTAAGGTCGCCGTCGACAGGGCGACCCTCCATGGGGACCAGATACAGGACATAAGGAGGATCATCGAGTCGGGAGAATACGCCGCGGGACGGGGATCGTACCGCGAGTACAAGGACATCGTAAGGGACTACCACGAGTACCTGCGCGCGAATATCAAGCTGAGCAAGGGTTTCAAAGTCGTCATGGACGCGGGCAACGGCACGGGAGGTGTTGTCGCCGCCCCCATCATGAAAGAGTTCGGCCAGAAGGTGACGGAGCTGTTCTGCGACATGGACGGACACTTCCCCAATCATTTCCCCGACCCCACCGTGGAGAAGAACCTCGTCTCGCTGAGGGACACCATCCGCAGGGAGAAGGCGGATGTCGGCATCGGGTACGACGGCGACGCGGACCGGATAGGCGTCGTGGATGAAAAAGGCGGCATCATCTGGGGTGATTACCTCATGCTCATCTATGCCCGGCAGATACTCAAGGAGCACAAAGGAGCGACATTCGTCTCCGAGGTCAAGTGCTCCCGGAACCTCTTCGACGATATCGCGAAGCGCGGCGGCAAACCCATCATGTGGAAGGCGGGCCATTCGCTGATCAAGCAGAAGATGAAGGATGTCCACGCCCTGATGGGCGGCGAGATGAGCGGCCACATCTTCTTCGCCGACCGTTTCTTCGGATTCGACGACGCGATCTACGCCTCCCTTCGGTTCCTGGAGATAATGGAGGAGGACGGCAGGCCCGTATCGGAATTTCTCGCCGACCTGCCGAAAACCTATTTTACACCGGAGATACGCACTGACTGTCCGGACAGCGTGAAGTTCGACGTCGTGCGGGAACTGACGGAACTCTACCGGTCACGGTATCCCATCATAGACATCGACGGAGTGCGGGCCATATTCGACGACGGCTGGGGACTTGTGCGTCCCTCCAACACCCAGCCCATCCTCGTCCTGAGGTTCGAGGCCGAAACACAAAAGGCCCTCGACCGCATCCAGTCAATGGTCATGGAAGACCTGGAAAGGATAATGGAGAGATACAGGTGATGGGTAATAGGTAATGGGTAATAGGAAAAGAAGAATACCATCCGGCTGTTCTGTTTTTCCCATGACCCATAACCCATGACCTATAACCCGCCTTTAGACTGATGATCGATATTCCCCGAAATATTCTGAGGCCCGCGCGGTATATCGGGTGCGAGCCGAACCATGTGAGGAAGGACCCCGACGACGTCACGGTGCGGTTTGCGCTGTGCTATCCCGATGTGTACGAGATAGGGATGTCCTATTACGGACTCTTTCTCCTCTACGAGATCGCCAACAACGTTCAGGGGGTCTGGTGCGAGCGTTGTTTCGCCCCCTGGGCGGACATGGAGGAGCACCTCAGGAGATCGGGCACCCCGCTTGGGACGCTGGAGTCGAGGACCCCCCTTCACGCGATGGACCTGATAGGGTTTTCACTGACCTACGAGCTCAACGTGACCAACGTCCTCAACATGCTCGCCCTCGGGGGTGTGAGGATACGGGCGGAAGAGCGGGCGGAAAAAGACCCCATCGTCATCGGGGGCGGCCCGCTCATGCTTAATCCGAAGCCGTACGAACGCTTCTTCGATGTCATCGTGGCCGGGGAAGGCGATGACATACTCCCGTCCCTGCTAAGGACGGCACGGGACATGAAGGGAGAGCGGCGGGACAGCATCATCCGGGAAATGGCCCGGCTGGAAGGGGTCTATTCTCACTTCGCCCCTTCGTCACGGGTGAAGCGCCTTTTCGTGAGTGATCTCGATAACGCGTACCACCCGGTGCGCCCCCCGATACCCACCGTGGACAGCGTGCACAACCGGCTCAACATCGAGATATCGCGGGGCTGCGGGAACGGCTGCAGGTTCTGCCTCGCCGGATTCGGCTACCGGCCTTATCGCGAGCGTTCCTTCGAGGCGGTGAAGGCCGTCATCGACGAAGGGCTCCGCCACACCGGGTACGAGGAGATCTCCCTGTTGTCCTTGAGCTCGGGGGACTACCCCTTCCTCTTCGACGTGCTCGAATATGCGAAGAGAACCTACCATGGCCTGTCCGTGAGCCTGCCCTCCCTCAAGATAGGCAGCATCGGAGAGGACGAGATATCGGCCATGGGCCGGATGGCGCGGACGGGTTTTACCTTTGCCCTCGAGGCCCCGACGGTCTCCCTCAGGTCCCGCCTTAACAAGGACATTGACGTCGATACTCTCGTGGCGCAGCTGCCGCATCTCAAGACCCTGGGCTGGCGAAGGCTCAAGCTTTACCTCATGGTCGGTTTTCCCTGGGAGACGCGGGACGACCTCCTTGCCATCCGGGACGTGATAACGCCGTTCCGGGCGGCGGGCATGGACGTGAACCTCTCCGTGTCCCCCTTTACACCGAAACCGCACACGCCTTTCCAGTGGCTCCCCATGGACGAAGAGAGCGTTCTCGCGGAGAAGATCATGCTCATCAAGGACGCTTTGAAGAAGACGGGCGTTCGGGTGCGCTACCGCGACACCTCGGTGAGTGTCGTGGAGGGCATCGTAGCGCGGGCGGATGAGCGTCTCGCGCCCCTCTTCGAATACCTTCACGACCAGGGGGCGCGCCTCGAAGCGTGGAGGGAGTTCTTCTCTTTCGAACCCTACAGGCGCTGGTTCGAAGAGAATTCGGCGGACATGAAGACATACACCGGCAGCCGCGACAGGGCGCAGAAGCTTCCCTGGGATATCGTCGACATGGGTTTTGAGGATGTCTTTCTCGGGAGGGAACTCGACAAAGCAGGATCGGGGGAGATGACCGTGTCGTGCCTCGCCGGCTGTGCCGGCTGCGGCCTCGGGTGTTCTCTTCCGCAGCGGGCACCCTTTAAGGAGGGGCCCGGGAGAGTCAGCATTTTGGACGCCGCGGCCGAGGTCACGGCTGAAGCCGGTGAGGTCCCGAAGAAGTTCACCTTCCGCTACGGCAAGTACGGCGACGCCCGGTACATCGGTCATCTCGACGTCATGAACATCATCGTGAGGGCCATGAAATCCTCGGGTATCAGAATGAGGATGCGGGGAAAGTATCACCCGCTCCCGAAGATAGCTCTCACGGACGCCCTTCCGGTGGGTGTGGAGAGCTTCGCCGAATTCATCGAGGTCGAGACGGGCAGCGGTCAAACGGTGGACGCGTCCACGGTGAGGGCCATCAACAAAAAGCTGCCCTCTGGCATTAAAATGCACGAATTTATTGAAGGTTCTCTAAGAAATGTGGTAAAAGAATACCTGTTCCTGCTCATTGCTGATGCTCCAGTGGAAGACGGACCCACTCTCTGGAGGCGGGCGAAGGACAGGTTTTTCTACGTGTGGCGCGGCAAGGGCGTGAAACAGCTCTGGATGCAGGGCACGTTCACGAGGATCATAAAGGTGGAATCGAGACGAATTGATGGCTTCTGAACTGGTAATCAACGTAACGTACAGCGAAACACGGATCGCTTTCCTGGAAAACGGGACTCTCGTAGAATTCTTCATCGAGAAAAAGAACGATCACAGCATGGTGGGGAGCATCTACAAGGGCAAGGTCGTCAGGATCGTCCCTGGCATGGACGCCGCGTTCATCGACATAGGACTCGAGAAGTCCGCTTTCCTCTATGTGGGAGACATCATCCTCGACCGCGGTATGTACGAGGAGTTCGACAGCTCGGACTTTCACTTCGAGGTGGGGGAGAGGATCGAAGGCGTCCTCGAGGACGGGCAGGAGCTCATCGTCCAGGTGTCACGCGAGCCTATCGGGCAGAAGGGGACGCGTGTCACGTCGAAGATCACCCTTCCCGGACGGCTCCT
>JAAYAK010000129.1 GCA_012719415.1 Syntrophorhabdus sp. | reverse complement strand
GTCTGGGCCTCACGATGCCGGACGGTGACGGCACGAATACCGGCGACGGCGGCCAGGTGACGATCACCAATTCCGGCGGCATCGCCACCAGCGGCGCGGGCGCCATCGCCATCATCGCCCAGAGCATCGGCGGAGGCGGCGGTCTGGATGCGGTCAACGGGAACGCCGGCAGCGCCGGCGGCACCGGCACCGGCGGTCCCGTAACGGTCAACAACAGCGGCAATATCGTGACCCAGGGGTCCTATGCGCACGCCATCATCGCCCAGAGCATCGGCGGCACCGGCACCGGCGGTCCCGTAGCGGTTACCAATGGTGGTAATATCCTGGCGGAAGGTGCGGGCTCTGACGCCATCCTCGCCCAGAGTACCGGTGGTTCCGGGGGCAATATCTCCGTCACGATCCAGGACGGGATTGTTCGGGGAGGCTCCGGGACGGGCTCGGCGGTACGGATACTGGAGGGAGCTGTCAATACCCTCACCAATTATGGAACCCTGGTGAGCAAAGGCGGCCCTCTCGGCAATGCCCTTATCGCGACGACGGGCGATGAGACCATCAACAATTTCGGAACCATCGCCGGCTCTGTCGATCTCGGCACCGGCAACAGCACGTTCAACAACATGACGGGTTCGTGGTTTCTCCCGGGAACCACGGTCAATCTCGGCGGCACGGGCACGCTCACAAATAAGGGAACACTCTCGCCGGGAGGGCTGGAGAACGTCGTGACCACAACAGTTACCGGGAACTATGTCCAGCAGTCGTCCGGTGTCTATGCCGTCGATATCGATACCAGGGCGGGCACCGCGGACCATGTCAAAGTGAGCGGCGCGACGGCACTTGCCGGATGGGTGGCCCCGAACATTGCGAACAAAGGCTTTGCCCTGCCGGGAACACAGCAGGTAACGATCGTTACCGGCAACACCGGTATCACCAACAATGGGCTGAAGGTCATCCAGGCTTCGGCGGCGGCGCAATACGAGTTGGTGTATCCCAATGCGACCGACGTTGCCCTCAGGACATCGATCGACTTCGCCCCTGCCGGACTCACGGGGAACCAGGCGGTCATCGGCAATAACATAAACTCCATACTCCTCGCAGGCGGTTCCGCCTCTCTTGCACCTGTCGTGGCAAGACTTCTCTATCTTCCCTCCGTGCAGGCCCTCGGTGAGGCCTTTGATCGTCTGAGCCCCGCGCCGTTCATGGCAATGTCAACGGCGGCCACGCATTCGAACATCCGGTTCGCAGACGAGATGCTTAGCTGCAATCCCCGTGACGGCGACCACAGGTTCACGAGACAGGTCAGGTGCGTCTGGACGCGTGTCAGCGGCAGTGAAACGCATCTTCGAGGAGATTCCGACAACCTGGGTTACGACCGCAACGCCTACACCATAAGCGCCGGCATCCAGCAACAGATCGCCGGGGACTTCTTTGGCGGTTTCGCCCTTTCTTACGAGAACAGCACCACCGACGTATCGAGCTATTCCCGGAGCACGGGAAGCCAGATACAGGGAGGTCTTGTGGCGAAGAACCGTTGGGGAGGCACCGCGATGGCCCTGGGAGTTACCGGCGGATACGGATGGTACGATACGAAACGGTACGTGGACCTGCCCTATCCGGGGACCACAGCGAAGAGCAAGCAGGGGATAACCTCCTTTTCAGGCCGTGCGCGGCTGGCCCATGACTTCGAGTGGAAGAAATGGTATCTTCGTCCTATCCTTGACGGGACGATCAGTTATGCCAGCATGGGAGGGTTCACGGAATCAGGGGCGGCCGGCGCGAACCTCAGCGTCGAGGGTCGCAGCCAGACAACGATCAGCGCGAGACCTGCCCTGGAGGCAGGCGGGGAGCTTTCCTTCAAGAATGGCATCCTGGCAAGGCCGTATGCCCGTGCGGGACTCCTCCACATCTTCTCCGGCACCAGGACCAACGTCTCGGCCCAGTTTGAAGGGGCGCCCGCCAACGTCCCGTCTTTCACGATCCGCAACAAGCTCGACAGCGACATGGCCTATGTTTCGGCGGGTGTCGATCTTTTCAGCAAGGGCGGCATGGTGCTGCGGCTTGATTACAGCGGACTCTTCTCAGGCAACCTCACCTCGGGCACGGGGAGCTTCAAGCTGTCCATTCCTTTCTAGCGCAGGGAGGCAGAGAATCCCGCGATCCTGCCGAGGTCAGCAGGGGGGTTCTCGCTGCCGGGTCACGCCGCCGTGGTGCGGGCGGTGGAGATCGTGGGCGTTTTCGAGACCGGCGGCATACCCCTCGAGGCCGTTCATGCGGCAGGCCCTTAATGGATCGGAGCGAATGGCGATATATAGTCCAAGGGGCTCCTTCACAGCGAGAAGAACCCGGTACCTGTCATGGAAAAGAGCGGCGAGCAGACCATACATCGGAAGGAATACCTGGGCATAGAGCCTGGCATCAACCTGCGTATCCAGCTGAGGGGAGCACGGGATACCTGGAACGGGACTGTCGTGGGCATGGTGGAAGGCCGGTATCTCATCGCGGAGGTGCCCCCCATACCGGGCCTCTGGGTGAAGCTGCACCAAATGAACAATATCATCGTCCGTTACCTTTATGACGGAAAGGCCTACGGTTTCTACTCCACGCTCATGGCCGCCCTGAACGAGCCGTTTCGCCTGGCTTTTCTCTCCTACCCGGAAAAGATCGAGACGGTCAACCTGAGAAAGTTCCAGAGGGTGCCCTGCCTCATCCCCGGCGCGGTCTCGATGAACGGAGTATCGCACCTTGGTGTTTTCACCGACGTGAGCGAAGGCGGCTGCAGCTTTCTTTTTGACCAGTCAGGTTCCGCGCCAAACCCGGGCGTGAATGTAGGTGATGAGATAGTCTTTTCGGCGCGCCTCATCGGTTCGTCGGAAGAGAGGTCTGTCAGGGCGATAGTGAGGAATATAAGGATGACCGAGAAAGGGACGTCCATCGGCACGCAGTTTCACGAGCCCGGCGATGACCTTCTCGATTCCATCCGTTCTTATATGGGAAAGGTGGTGAACCTTGACGTACCGTGACGGAACGCCAGCGGGCAGGGTCGAAAGTGGTTGGCTTTTCGTGAAAAGTTGTTTAGAATTCCTGTAGTATCCCACATCAACTGCGCGCCCTGGAGAAAGTGGGGCTGTGGATCGGAATTTCGCAGGGGCTCCAGGCGGGTAAGGAGGAAAAGGTTTTGAAACGCTGGCTGTTCCTGACCTCCCTTCTGGTCTTCGTGATCGCCTGTTTTTACCTGTTCTTAACGACCTATCAACGGGTCAGAAATGACGCCATAGAGGAGCTCAACAAACAGCAGACAGCCCATGCCAGGCAGGCAAAGGCAGCGATCGAGGGCTTTTTCCAACAATACATCAAGATGCTTCACCACCTTGCCAGGCACGATGAGATCATCGGCTTCGACAGGGCCGGCAAGCACACCATCCAGGAATTCTACGAGTCAAGCAAGGACGATGTCAGGTCCATCACGCGCGTAGATGCAGAGGGCAGGTTCGTTTACACCGTACCCGACAACAAGAAATACAGTGGAACGGACATATCCCACAGGGGTTTCTTCCAGGTAATGAAGCGCGACCTGAAACCGGTCATCAGCGATGTCCTGACGTCGGTCAAGGGAGATGCCAGGTCTATGGCCCTGCATTATCCCGTGATCAGGAGCGGAAGGTTCGCCGGGTCCGTGGCGGTCATCGTCTCCATCGATGACCTTGCCGAAAAGTATCTGAAGCCGATCCGTATCGGGCAGAGCGGCTATGCCTGGGTCCTGAACCGGAGCGGTCAGGAGCTCTACTGTCCCGTGCCGGGCCATATCGGTGTTTCCATTTACGAAACATCGGGCCGCTTTCCGAGCGTCATCGCCATGGCCGAGGAGATGATGAAGGGCAAGTCGGGGATCACCACGTATGACTACGATTATATTGCGGAAAAGGTAACGAGAAAGATTGTGAAGCACGCGGTCTACATGCCGATAGAGATCGGCGATACGTTCTGGTCCATCGTCGTGGCTACCCCCGAAGATGAAGCACTGGCTGCCATGCAGGGGTTCCGCGACAGGTGGTTCGCCATCATCGGGCTCCTCGTCGCGGGCCTCCTTGTTTTCGTCTTCTATACGGTCAAGTCCTGGGCCGTTGTCAAGGAAGCGCACAGGCGGATGGAGGCCGAGGAGGCGTCGCTGGAGAGCGAGGCCAGGTACCGGTCCATCTTCGAAAACGCCGTGGAGGGCATATACCAGTCGACTCCGGACGGGCGTTTCATAAGCGTCAACCCCGCCCTTGCCCGGATCACCGGTTATGACTCCCCGGAGGAATTGGTCCAGGCTGTCACCGATATCAGCAGGGATATCTATGCCGATCCCGAAGACCGGCGCGCCTTCGAGGCCACGCTGGAAAGACAGGGGACCGTGACGAACCAGGAGGTGCGGTTCAGGCGGCGAGACGGGAAGGTCATATGGGTCTCCCTGAACGGGCGAGCGGTGAAGGACAAGGACGGAAAAGTGTTCCATTATGAAGGCACCGTTGAGGACATAACGGACCGCAAGATAGCCCAGATCATGATCCGGGACGAGATGGAGTTCAACAGGACCCTGCTCCAGACATCCCCGGCATTTTTTGTCGCCCTGAGCGCCGAGGGGAAGACGCTCCTCATGAACCAGTCGATGCTGGACGCGCTGGGGTACACGATGGAAGAGGTCTCGGGGAGGGACTATGTCGAGAACTTTGCTCTTTCCGAGGAAACAGCGGTTGTCCGGGAGGTCTTCTCCCGCATCGTTTCCTCCAACGAGCCGGTGCTGTGCGAGAACCACGTTGTCGCGAGCGATGGCCGCCGGCTCCTCGTGGAATGGCACGGTACTCCCGTCAGGGATGAACAGGGTTCGTTGCAGTACTTCTTCGGCGTCGGTATTGACCTGACGGAGCGCAGAAAGGCGGAAGACGCCCTCAGGTCGGAAACGGAGAAGCTGCAGATGCTTTCCGAGAACGCCCCCGTCGGGATGGTGCTCATCAATCAGGAAGGCCGGTTCACCTATGTGAACACAAAGTTCAGGGAGATGTTCGGGTACGACCTTGGTGACGTGCCCGACGGCAGGTCCTGGTTCAGGAAGGCCTATCCGGACAAGCAATACAGAACAATGGTGATATCTACCTGGCTGGAGGATTTTGTCGATGCCGAGCCTGGCGAAAGAAAGCCCCGCATGTTCACCGTGAACTGTGCCGATGGCAAGCAGAGACTGATAACCTTTGTCACCTTGCGGCTCACCTCGGGGGAGCATCTCATGGTCTGTGAGGATATGACGGAGCTCAAGCGCCTCGAGGACCGGCTCCGCCAGTCTCAGAAGATGGAGGCCATCGGTAACCTCGCGGGAGGGGTGGCCCACGATTTCAACAACATCCTGACCACCATCATGGGATACGGAAGTCTCCTCCAGCAGGAGGTCGGAGGCAACGAGAAGGTGAGGTCTCACGTGGAGCAGATACTCTCCGCGGCCCAGAAAGCGGCCAACCTGACCCAGAGCCTTCTTGCCTTCAGCCGTCACAGGACCGTCACCCTGAAACCCCTCAATCTCAACGAGTCCCTGAAAGGCGCGGAAAAGCTTTTGAAGAGGCTGCTGACAGAGGACATCGATTTCAGGCTGGTCCTGACGGAGAAGGATACGACCATCCTTGCGGACGGGACGGAGATCGACCAGATCCTCTTCAACCTCGTCAGCAACGCGCGGGACGCGATGGCGAAGGGCGGCAGGCTCACCATTGAGACCGATATCGTCGAGATGGACAGCGCCTATCTCGAGGCCCACGGATTCGGTCGACTGGGAGAATACGTGACCATCGCCGTTTCGGACACGGGCGTGGGTATGGATGATGCCACGCAGGAGCGGATGTTCGACCCCTTCTTCACCACGAAGGAGATCGGAAAGGGGACGGGTCTCGGCCTGGCAACCGTGTATGGCATCGTTTCCCAGCACAACGGTTATATCAATGTTTACAGCGAACCCGGTAGAGGCGCCACCTTCCGCATTTTCTTCCCCCTGGCCGAGCCTGCGGCAAAAGAGGAGCAGCCCGATATCGTGGATGTGAAGGGGGGCAGCGAGACCATCCTCATCGCCGAGGACAATGAGGCGGTCATGACCCTCATAAAGAAGATCCTCACGAAACATGGATACCACACGCTGGCGGCGGCCGATGGTGAGCAGGCTGTCGATGTTTTCAGGAACAACGGGGGGATCGATCTCGTGATCCTCGATTCCGTGATGCCGGGGAAGAACGGAAGAGAGGCCTACGAAGAAATAAGGAAGATCTCTCCCGACGTGAAGGCTCTCTTCATAAGCGGCCATACCCGCGATACCCGCCTCGACAAGGGTATAGCCGACGAAGAGGTCAACTTTCTCCCCAAACCCCTCTCACCGATCAAACTGCTGCAGACAATACGGGAAATACTCGATCGGACCTGAAGGCCCGATCGAGGTTCAAGAGTTCAAGGGTTCAAGGGGAATGCATACTTTTCTCGAACGCATTGCTCAGGGGTCTGCGCTGTTGTACTTAGCTCCTCTGCAGGTGGATGTTTTCAGGTGCCGGATGAAGCTGCTTATCATGGCGGCTAGTTTCCTGAATTCACCCGCGAGTTCTTGGAGTTCCTCCCTCTCAATGTACCCCTGATCGAAGGCCAGGTATAATTGTGATCGGGCTTCTCCTGAGGATCCTTTGGCCACCGACAGGAACTGAAGGAATTCCCTGTTACCTCCTCGTTCGTAACCCTCTGCAATATTGGAACTCATTGATATGCAGGCTCTTCTGATCTGATCGACAAGACCGAAATCTCTCGAGAAAGCTCGGCCCTTGGTCAAGTCGTATATACGCTTTGTAAGTCTCCTGGCTTCCTGCCAGATCTGTAGATCTTCGAAATGCTGTTTTGCCATATTGTCCTCCGGTGATAGCGCGTTTTCAGTTGGTATTACTTTCTGCGCCCAAGAATGGACCTGTCAAGCCCAGAAGACACCAGAATCCCTGTGCCTGTCGCTGTCCATACGAGGACGAGGCATTGTTACTCTTGAACTCTTGAACCTTTGAACTCTTGAACCGCCTTTAGGCTACGTAGTTTATCTCCAGTATCCTGTCTATGCGGAAGGTTCGTTCTTCCTTGCGGAGGTGGCAGTACGCGCGAAGGCCTTCGAAGGGTTTGCCCTTGAATTCCATGGGTTCTATCGACAGGGGGTGGATGGTGCGGCGGGATTTGGTGTCGTTGGGCTTGAGGTAAACGATCTCGATGCTGAGGTCGCGTTTGATGGCGTCCAGGATGATGGCGCTTCGCTCGTCGTAGCTCGCGCGCTCGTCGGCCTTGCGGTACTGGAACATGGTGAGAAACTTCGCTACCCGCCAGTCCATACGGATGTGTCCCTTGCTTATCCTCTTTGTGAGGAAAATGCCGTCGAAGCTGGTGCAGCGGCTCAAGGCAACGTAGACCTGGCCATGCGCGAAGGCGCCACGACCCATGTCTATGACGACGCGGTCGAAGGTTTTGCCCTGGCTCTTGTGGATGGTCACGGCCCAGGCGAGTCGTACGGGATACTGGGTGAAAGTGCCCGTGGTCCTCGTGGAGATCTTCTTCGTCTTCCTGTCGTATTGATACTCGAAGAGCTCCCACATGTTGGGGGTGACCTCCACGACTTTCCCGTCGTCGAGCCGGACAAGCACCCTGTCGTCCTCTCCGTCCATCCTGGCGAGCCCCTTGACGATACCCAGGGAGCCGTTCACCCAGCGGCCGTACTTGTCGTTGTTGACGAGCATGACCTGGGCACCGGGCTTCAGGGTGAGCGTCTCCTCGGCGGGCAGGGAAGCACGGTCGAAAACGCCGCTCCTCTTCCCGGCAAGGGTGAAGGCGCGGTCGGGGAGGGCTTCGAGCATGGTGAGATTGCGCGCAGCGGCGAGGTCGTTGGTGCTTGTCAGCGTTATGCAGAACCCGTCCGTCGGAGCCGCGGCATCGGGCCTGTGGTTCCTGTTCAGCCGATCTATGTCGCCGTCCGTGCAGGTGCGGTTGCGTATGGCGTTCAGGAGTTCGATGAAATCCTGCTCTGTCTGGCGGTAGACCTTCTCCAGTTCGATGAACTCCATTTCGAAGGTCTTTTCCTTAAAGACCTGGGCGGAGAAGAAGTAGGGCGATTCGTACCGGTGACTGAATATCTCCCTCTCTGAAGCGGCCACGACCGGCGGCAGCTGATAAAGGTCTCCGACAAAGATCATCTGGACCCCCCCGAACCACTGCTTCCGGTAAGGCCCGTTGAGACGCATGAACTTCTCGACGCAATCGAGGAGGTCCGCCCGCACCATCGATATTTCATCGATGATGATGGTGTCGAACTCCTTGTAGATCTTCGCGTCAGGCCCGCTGATCTTCCTGACCTTCTCCGGCGTGATGCTGGGTTTGAAACCGAAGAAGGAATGGATCGTCTGCCCCTGAACGTTGAGGGCGGCAACCCCGGTGGGTGCCAGCACCGCCACCTCCTTCCGCGTGTTCTGCCGGAAGTATTCGAGAAGCGTCGACTTCCCCGTTCCCGCCTTGCCGGTGATGAAAACGTGCCTGCTGGTGTCCTCCATGACCATGAGGGCCTTCTGAAACTCGGCATTGACCTCAATGAACGACCTGCGCATGACAGACTAGTGTAACAGGAAAGAAGGGCTTTGAACAGTTGGAACCGCTAGAGCCGTTGGAACCGAAAAAAGAGCATCGCAGAAGGAGACTTGATAAACGCCCAGTCAGGCCATTCCAGCGGCTCCAACAACTCTAACGGTTCTAACGGCTCTAACTGTCTTTTCATCCGGTTATCCAGTTCGGGCGGGTTGCGGCGTATTGGGCCACTGTTTGCCTGATCCATTCTTCATCGAGGGTGGGGGTTATGTAAAAGCGTGGTTCGAGGAGGGTGTCGCCGGGGGTTATGATACCTTGCTCGCGGGCCTCATCGGCAAGGGCCGTGCCGGGGTATATCCTTACGCCGATGGAGACCTTGAAGGAATCAAGCGACAGGGAGTCCATGAAAGCCAGGCTTCTTTCGATGGATCCACGCGTTTCGCCCGGGGCGCCGAGCATAAGGAACCCCATCTGCCGTATCCCGTATTTCGTGAGAAGCAGGTTGGTTTCGGCAATATCTTCCCGTCGGAAGCGTTTGTTCATCCTGCGGAGCACCTCGTTGTCGGCGCTTTCAGCTCCCAGTGATACCTCGGTGCATCCCGCCCGGGCCATCGCGGATGTCAGCTCCTCGTCGAGCCGCCACGGGTAGAGGATGCATCGCCATTCCACATCGAGAGAGGCGCGGCTCATCGCCGCGCAGAGTTCCATGGCATAGGACCGCGGCAGATTGAAGGTGTTGTCCACGAAGTAGAGCTTGCGCGCCCCGCGTCCCTTCAGCTTCGCGATCCATTCAACGACGCTTTCCACGTCCCTCTTTCTGAGTATCCTCCCTTCAATGGACGCCGTCGAGCAATAACTGCAATTCAACGGGCAGCCGCGTCTTGTCTGCACGGGCACCCAGGTGTCTTCCTGAACGCGTGAGGTGTCCAGTACGAGGGCGGGGTCGGGAAGCGGGGAGTCCGCCATGTTTCTGATCAGGCCGCGGTGTTCCGCGGGACCGCCGTTTTTGACATGGACGCCGGGGATACTGTCGAGGGTCCCGCCTTTTTCAAGGGCTTCGATGACCGCGAGAAAGGCGACCTCCCCTTCGCCTTCTATTCCAAGATCAGCGCCTGTATCCGCCAGGATGGCGTCGGGGAACATGCTGTAGCCCGCTCCGCCGAGCACGATGGGTTGGTCCGTCAGCGTCCTCACAAGGGGAATGACCGCTCTGTCATCCTCGTAGAGGAACCTGGTGTCCCTCATTGCCTGGTCGTCGATGTTCCTGATGGAAATGCCGATGACCTCAGGCGCATACCGGCTGATGGCTTGCGCTATTTCAGCGCCTGTGTCCCCGACGCGCGCGAGGTCGAGCATCTCCACCTCATGCCCGCGCCGTCGCGCCGCCTCAGCCACAAAAGCAAGCCCCAAAGGCATGGTGCGCATGTTGATCTCGGTGCGGTTGGCCGATATGAGGAGGACCTTCATTATCGTCTGACAAACCCGGCTTCATTGTAACACAGGGGGGGCGGGGAAACCAAGAAAGACGGTTGCAGCTGTTTGAACCGCTGGAGCGAAAAGGATGTCACATGTCGCAAGTCACAGGCCACACGGTGGAGTCAAAAGACTCTGGATGACCATGCTACCCGTCATCTCTGAAAACTTCCTCCACCGTCATTCCGGCGAAGGCCGGAATCCAGAAAAACCTCTGTCAAGACAGTGACTGGTTGTACTGAGTAAGAGACCACAACGCTTGCCGTCAGGTGGTCTCACACCCGTGCTCTCTCCTGGATTCCGGCCTTCGCCGGAATGACGGCGGGTGAGGAATGACGGCTGAACATAGACCGGACCGGGAACCGACTTTGCCAACGAGACGTTGAACGTTCCAGGAAGAAGCTTTATCTCTGGTCTTTCCGTTCAAGCGGCTCAAGCGGCTCAAGCCATTCTATCACCTCTCGCCCGCGGCGAAAGGTGATAGAATATTGGAATGGCCAGGGTGTTGATAGGGTGCAGCGGGTTCAGCTACAGGGATTGGAAGGGGACCTTCTACCCCGCTGAATTGCCCGGACAGAGATGGCTCGCTCACTACTCGGGTGTCTTCCCCACCGTGGAGCTCAACGTCACCTTCTACCGCCTGCCGAAGACCGAGACCTTCGCGAAATGGTACGGAGAGACACCGGCGGAATTTTCCTTCACCCTGAAGGGCAGCCGACTCATCACCCACCTCAAGAGGCTTAAGGACGTGGAGGGTCTCCTGGAGGAATTCTTCGCGAGGGCCTTCACGCTGAGGGAAAAGCTCACGGCGGTATTGTGGCAGTTCCCGTCTTCCTTTTCCATCGAACCAGGCAGGCTGGAGCGGTTCCTTGTGCTTCTCGACAGGTACCCTGTGTGGAACGCCTTTGAGTTTCGCAACGACTCCTGGGTGAATGAAAGGATCGCCGGGATGTGCAGGGCACGGGGCGTGGCGATGTGCATGGCGGACTGGCCCGGCTTCCTCAGGGAACTGCCGATGACCGCGGGTTTCGTTTACCTCAGGCGCCACGGCAACGAGGGAAACTACGCCTCGTCCTATTCCAGAGAGGTTCTGGAGGAGGATGCCGTGAGGATCAAAGGCTATCTCAGGGACGGCCTGGACGTCTTCATCTACTTCAACAACGACGCCCGAGGCCACGCGCCGAACAATGCAAGGGAACTCATG
>JAAYAK010000128.1 GCA_012719415.1 Syntrophorhabdus sp. | reverse complement strand
GAGTCTTCACCCGCTTCGGTTTTTTGGAGCGGGAAACGGGACTCGAACCCGCGACCCTCAGCTTGGAAGGCTGATGCTCTAACCAACTGAGCTACTCCCGCACGTCATGTTACTATCCGTTCCGGAGCCTCAAGGCGACACATCGCCTTCAGGGCTCTTATTTTTCAATGGTGGAGAGGGGTGGGATCGAACCACCGAAGGCTTCGCCAACAGATTTACAGTCTGCCCCCTTTGGCCGCTCGGGAACCTCTCCGTTTTATAAGCTGGTGATGGGACTCGAACCCGCAACCTGCTGATTACAAATCAGCTGCTCTGCCGATTGAGCTACACCAGCAAAAGAGTTATTATACTACAAGAAACATGCCAAAATCAACATGAAGTTCCGCGCGAACAAAACATTAATAATTAAAATATTTCGCCCCCTCTGTCAATAGATTCCTTTCAAAATCACATTCCAGTCAGGGAATTTCAGAGAGGATATTGACAATGAGCATCAAAATATAGTTACATAGTACGCTTTTGTCAATTTTAAGGAGGTGATGCCGTTATGGTATGCACAACGTTGAAACCGGGAATCGAATGTATCTTCATGAAGAAGACGGGATGTTCGTACAGTGGAGGAAAATGCTTCCCCATCGTAGAGAACTGTGAAGGATGCACCAGGGTGATCGAGTTCGAAACGGGAAAGTACTGTTCGACCTTCCCCTATCCTGCCCAGAAGTGGCAGAAGGGCTCGTGCCCGATGTCGACCCACGTGAAGAAAGCGTCCAAGGCCGAGGAGCAGAAGATCAATCCCCTCAAGGCATCCAAGAGGGCTGCCGGCAAGAAGTAGTACCCGCGAACGCTTAGGATCGCTGGACCACACAAAACAAGCCGCTTCGATGAAAAGGATCCCGCGGGTATTGCCGGGTCGTCTTCGCGGCGTTTTGTACATCTGCCGCGAGAGGGACCGCGTTTTTCAATGATGCAGAACTATTTGACTTTCGCGCCCATGGGTGATAAATAAAGAAAAGTCTTAAAGAGGAGGACAACCTTTGAGGAAGAATAAATCGGCCATCAAGAGAGCAGTACAGTCCGAGAAACGTAGACTGAGGAATTCCCACTTCAAATCAACGATGAAGAGCAGGATAAAACGGGCCATCGGCGCTATCGACAGGAAAGAAGGAGAGGTCGAGACCATCTTCAGGGATGCCGTTTCCTCCATCGACAAGGCGGCTTCAAAGGGTGTCGTGCACAGGAACAACGCCGCGAGGAAGATCTCCCGTCTGGCCCGGAAGCTTCACAAGAGTCAGGCAGCGTAAGGCATCATCAATATTCCAGGAGCAATTGAGCGCTGAACCGCCTCGCCATCCGGGCAGAAAGCCGACGGATGGCCTCGCGCCGATTGTATTCCTCCGCCCCTTCCTGTATCTTGTAGATCTCTGAATCACCAATGGCGAATTCTTTTATGAGGGTCCCGTTCTTCTGGGAAAGGGAGACCTTCACCGTTACGCTTACCGATTTCTCGATGACGACGCCCTGGGCGTTCAGCGATGACGGCGACATCGTAACGTCCATGATCTCTCCCTTCAAAACCCCGTCCGCCTTCTCGTAGCTCAATGTGAAAAGCCCCGTCGACAGGAGTTCCCTGGAAAAAGAATCCGTAACGGGTTGGGACACGTGGGGCTCGTAGGTCAGGTTCTTGAAGACCGGCACGTAGATCGACGATATGTCGCCGCCGTATATGCCCTTGCCGCCGATAAGCTGATACCCGCACGCCCCCGTCACCATCAGCATCGCTGCCGCGATGAGGATCAACACTGTCCGCTTCAAGCCTTTACCCTTCATAGTCCATCCCGTTGCCTTCATTCCTCTCTCCGACCCGTCACCCATGACCGGGCGTCTGTCCTCTTCTACCCGCATACGATGTTGACGAGCTTGTTGGGCACCATGATCGTCTTCCTGACCGCTTTTCCCTCAAGGTGCTTCCGCACCTTCTCCAGGCCGAAGATCATCTCCTTGAGCGCATCCTCACTCATATCGCGATCCGCTTCACAGGTATCGCGCAGCTTCCCGTTGATCTGCACGGCGATCATGACCTTTTCCTCTTTCACCAGCTCCCCGTCCCAGGACGGCCACGATGACGCGAGGACGGCCACATCCGCTCCCATGGTCTGCCACAGCTCCGATACGATGTGAGGAACGAAGGGGAAAAGGAGCCTGAGAATTGCCTCGATGGAGCCCTTGAGCAGCCCCTTCCCTCTTTCACCGTCAACTCCCTTCTCGACGAACTTGTACGTCATGTTGACAAGCTCCATGATGCTCGCGATCGCGGTATTGAGATGAAACCGCTCCACGTCGTCCGTCACCTTCATGATGGTCTTGTGGATCTTATGGATGAGCTGTTTCTCATCTCCGGCCGCTCCCGGGAACTGGTCGACCGCCGTCACCGCCGCCAGGGAATCCGCGCGGTCGGCAACAAGTCTCCAGACCCTCTGGAGGAAGCGGTAGCTCCCTTCCACGCCCTGGTCGCTCCAGTCGAGGTCCCGCTCCGGCGGGGAGGCAAAAAGGCAGAAAAGCCGTGCCGTGTCGGCACCGTACTTCTCGATGAGATAGTTGGGGTCGACGACATTCCCCTTGGATTTGCTCATCTTGGCCCCGTCCTTGATGACCATGCCCTGGGTGAGGAGGTTCTCGAAGGGCTCACGGACGTCGACGAGACCGAGCTCGTTGAGAACGCGGTTGAAGAACCGCGAGTAGAGCAGGTGCAGGACAGCGTGCTCGATGCCGCCTATGTACTGGTCCACGGGCATCCAGTAATCGACCCGCTTTCTGTCGAGGGGACCATCCTGGTAGTCGGCGCAGGTGTATCGCAGAAAATACCAGGACGATTCGACGAATGTGTCCATGGTATCCGTCTCACGCCTCGCCTTCTTCCCGCAGACGGGGCATTCCACCTCGTAGAACGGTGCATGGTCGGCAAGCGGCGAGCGGCCCACCATCTTTATCTCCAGATCCACGGGAAGCGTGACCGGCAGGTCCTTCTCGGGCACCGGAACGGTCCCGCAATCCTCGCAATAGATGATCGGTATGGGAGCCCCCCAATAGCGCTGTCTCGAGATGCCCCAGTCCTTCAGCCGGTAATTGACGGTCCGCGTGCCAAACCCCTTTTCTTCAAGGTAGTCGATGATGGCGCTGATGGCCTCGCGGTTGTTCATTCCGTCAAACCTGTCTGAATTGACGAGGACACCGTCATCCACGTAGGCGCAGGTCATGGACCCGGCGTTGAGTTCCTTGTCTTTGGGCGTGATCGTGACGATCACGGGAAGATCATACTCCCTGGCGAACTCGAAGTCCCTCTGGTCGTGGGCGGGGACGGCCATAATGGCGCCCGTGCCGTACTCCATGAGGACGAAGTTCCCCACATAGATGGGGATCCTGTGGCCCGTCAGGGGGTTTATGGCGTACTTGCCGGTGAAAACACCCTCTTTTTCGAGGCTGATCTCCCCCCGGAAGCTCCTGTCCTGCGCCTTGACCTTTTGCACAAAGGCGGCCACCTCTTTTTCCTGGGCGGTGCCCCGGGACAGTTCCAGGGTAAGCGGATGTTCCGGCGCCAGGACCATGAAGGTCACACCGTACAGGGTGTCGGGCCGGGTCGTGAAGATCGTGAAGGGTGATCCGTCCTCCAGGGTGAAATGGACTTCGACACCGTAGCTCTTGCCGATCCAGTTCTTCTGCATGCTCGTGACCTTCTCGGGCCAGCCGGGCAGCTTGTCGCAGTACTCTTGGAGCTCGTCGGCATATTTCGTTATCGCAAAGAACCACTGTGTCAGCTCCTTCTGCGTGACCTCTTCTCCGCAGCGCCAGCAATTTCCCCCCTCGACCTGCTCGTTGGCGAGGACGGTTTGGCACTTCGGGCAGAAATTGACGGGCGAGCTTTTCCGGTAGACAAGACCTTTCTCGAACATCTTGAGGAACATCCACTGTTCCCACCGGTAATAGTCCACGTCGCAGGTGGCGACCTCCCGCCTCCAGTCGTAGCCGAAACCGAGGCGCTTCAACTGCTGTTTCATGTAATCAATGTTCTCGTGGGTCCACGTCGCCGGCTGTATCCCCCTTTCGATGGCGGCGTTCTCCGCGGGCATGCCGAAGGCGTCCCATCCCATGGGGTGCAGGACATTGAGCCCCTTCATTGTCTTGTACCGGGCAATGACGTCGCCGATGGAGTAGTTCCTCACGTGCCCCATGTGGATCTTCCCCGAGGGATAGGGGAACATCTCAAGGAGGTAGTATTTCTGTTTCGACGGGTCTTCATCAACGCGGAACGCTTCACGCTCCTCCCAGTACTTTTGCCATTTCTCTTCGATCGCATGAGGCTCATAGGGGTTCATCGTGTTCTCCAAACGTGTCTATCGATAAGGGGTCGGACCTTTCACTTCTCCAGCATCGCCCGGATACGCAGTCTTAACGCGTTCAGGCGTATGAAACCGCCGGCGTCCTTCTGGTCGTACACGGTATCGGTGTCGAAGGTAGCGAAATCCTTCATGTAAAGGGAATTCTTCGACTTGCGGCCCACGACGATGCAGTTGCCCTTGTAGAGCTTCAACCGTGCCGTCCCGTTCACGACGGACTGTATCTCGTCCGTGAGCGCCATGATGGCCTTCATTTCCGGGGAGAACCAGAACCCGTAATAAATGAGCTCGGCCACCTTGGGGATAAGACCGTCGCGGATATGCATGACCTCCCTGTCCAGTGTCAGCGTTTCCACGGCCCTGTGCGCCGCGTGGAGGATGGTGCATCCCGGCGTTTCGTACACGCCCCGCGATTTCATGCCCACAAAACGGTTCTCCACGATGTCCACGCGCCCTATGCCGTTCTTTCCTCCCACCTTGTTGAGGTGATCGACGATCTTGAATGCCGACATCTTCTTGCCGTCTATCGCCACGGGCACACCCTTGTCGAAGGTTATCTCCACGTATGTCGCCTTGTTGGGTGCCTTCTCGGGGGATACCGTCGTCTTGAACATGTTCTCCATCGGCTCGGACCAGGGGTCTTCCAGGATACCCCCCTCGTAGCTTATGTGCATGAGGTTCCGGTCCATACTGTAGGGCTTCTTCTTCGTCACCGGCACTTCTATGCCGTGCTTCTTCGCGTAGTCGATGAGGTCGTCGCGGGAGGTGAAGTCCCACTCCCTCCAGGGCGCAATGATCCTGATGTTCGGCTCCATCGCGTAGAAGGTGAGCTCAAAACGGACCTGGTCGTTGCCCTTGCCCGTCGCCCCGTGGCAGACGGCGTCGGCCTTCTCCTTGCGGGCTATCTCGATCTGTCTTTTTGCGATGAGCGGCCGTGCGATGGAGGTACCCATGAGGTAGTTGCCCTCGTAGATGGCATTCGCCCTGATGGCAAAGAATATGAAATCCCTCGCGAACTCTTCCCGAAGGTCCTCTATGTAAACCTTGGACGCGCCCGTCTTCAACGCCTTCTCTTTGAGGCCGACAAGCTCGTCCTCCTGGCCTACGTCGGCGGCATAGGCTATGACCTCGCAGCCATAGACGTCCTTGAGCCATTTTACGAGAATTGATGTGTCAAGCCCTCCGGAATACGCGAGGACCACTTTCTTAACCTTTTTCATCCTGACCTCCGTTTATTGTGCCGAAGCCTTTGTCCGTCCCGCGAGAAGCCATTCGAGGAGCGCCTTCTGCGCGTGCAGCCTGTTCTCCGCCTGCGTGAATATGACCTCCTGGAAACGTTCGAAGACCTCATCCGTTATTTCCTGACCGCGATAGGCCGGCAGGCAGTGCATGACGATGGCGTCCCTGTGTGCCAGCCCCAAGAGTTTGTCGTCTATCCTGTAACCTTTGAAGGCCTTCTTCCTCAAGGCCTTCTCCTTTTCCTGTCCCATGCTCACCCACACATCGGTGTATATGACGTCGGCGCCGCGCACAGCCTCCGCGGGATCGTCGGTAAGGGTGAGATCCGTCCCCTCCGACGCCTTTTGAACCAAATCTCTGTCAGGCAGATAGCCCTTCGGAGTGGCGATGGCAAAGGGCATCTTCATCAGGATCGCTGCCTCCAGCCACGAGTTGGCGACATTGTTGCCGTCGCCGATGTAGGCAACCTTCACCTTCTTGAGACTGCCCTTGTACTCCGCAATGGTCTGAAGGTCCGCGAGGGTCTGGCAGGGGTGGTATTGATCCGAAAGCCCGTTGATGACAGGGATGGCCGCCCACCTGGCAAGGTCTTCCACCGTGTCCTGTGAAAAGGTCCGGATCATGACCCCGTCGACGTACCGGCTCAGAACGCGGGCCGTGTCCTGTATCGGCTCTCCCCGGCCGATCTGCGTCTCAGAGGGGGAGAGGAAGATGGCCTGTCCGCCCAGCTGGTGCATGCCCGTCTCAAAAGAAAGGCGGGTCCTCGTGGAGGCCTTCTCAAAGATCATGGCAAGGCTCTTGCCTGTGAGCGGTTGCCAGGGCTTGCCCGCCTGCCTGAACGCCTTGAGCTGCCGCGCTCTCTTCAGGAGCTGATCGCACTCCTTCTTCGTAATGCTGAGTAGTCTGGTAAAGTCCCTTTTCACCCTTTCTTCCTCTCAAATATCCGGTTCGCTATATCGAGAAATATGTCGATCTCCTCTCTCTTCACGACAAGGGGGGGCACAAGACGCAAGGTCGTCCCTTTCGTGCAGTTGAGGATGACCCCTTCCTTCAGGAACTCCTTCGCCGTGGCGTCGGCATCGATGGAAAGCTCGACACCCCAGATGAGGCCGATCCCCCTCACATCGACGATGAAGGGGAACTTCTTCTTCAGCGCCAGAAGGCCCTTGCGGAGGTACTTGCCCGACTCGGCACAGTTCTTTATCACGCCGTCATCGATGAGAGTGTTGAGCGTGGCAAGCACCGCAGCCGATGCGAGCGGATTCCCTCCGAACGTGGAGGCATGGGTCCCGGGCACGAAGGCCGACATGACGGCATCCGTGGCCACCATGGCCCCCACGGGGAACCCATTGCCCAGGGCCTTCGCCAGGCTCATGATGTCGGGCGTGATGCCGAAATGCTCATAGGCGAAGAATGCGCCCGTTCTGCCCATGCCGGTCTGCACCTCGTCGAGGATAAGGAGAATATCCTTTTCCTTCGTGAGTTCCCTGAGACCCGTCACGTACTCCTTGTCGGCCACGTAAACGCCACCCTCGGCCTGGACAAGTTCGAGCATGACGGCGCATGTCCTCTCAGTGATCGCGTCCCTGACGGCCCCGAGGTCGTTGAAGGGCACGTGGACAAACCCGAGCGTCAACGGCTCGAACCCCACTCCGAACTTCTTCTGTCCCGTCGCCGCCAGTGTGTTTATCGTCCGACCGTGGAAGGAATTATCCATGGTGATGATCTCGTGGCGACCTTCCCCGTGCCTGTCCCAGGAGTACCTGCGCGCGAGCTTGATCGCCGCCTCGTTGGCCTCCGCCCCGCTGTTGCAGAAGAAGACCTTGTCGCCGAAAGAATGCTCCACGAGCATCTGTGCCGCCTTTATCTGCGGCTCCATGTAGAAGAGGTTCGAAACGTGGAACAGTTTTTTTGCCTGTGCCGTCAATGCCTCCACGACGTTCTCATGGGCATGCCCCAGATTGCATACGGCTATGCCGGCCAGAAAATCGAGATACCTCCTTCCGTTGACATCCCAGAGCCAGCATCCCTCGCCCTTGGTGACGACGATGGGAAAACGGGTGTATGTGTTCGCGATGTACTGTGTCGCCTTCTTTATCAATTCTTCCTGCATTTTTTAGTCTCCTGTGATCTCGGTGCCTATCCCTGAATCGGTGAATACCTCGAGGAGAATGGCATGGGGGGTCCTGCCGTCGACAACATGAGCCTCCCTGACACCCCCTTTTAGCGCCTCGGTACAGCATGTGACCTTGGGGATCATCCCGCCCGTCACAACATTATCGTCGATGAGCTTCTCGATCTCCGATCGCTTCAGGACGGAAATGAGCTTTCCGTCCGCCCCCATAACACCCTGCACATCGGTGAGAAGTATGAATTTCTCCGCCGAGAGGGCCGCGGCGATGCTGCCCGCCGCGGTGTCGGCGTTGATATTGTAAGCCCTGCCGTCCACCCCGTCGGCAATGGGAGCTATGACGGGGATGTAGCCGTGCCTGCTGATATCCTTTATGATGGCGACATCGACGGAGGTGATCTCTCCTACGAGGCCCACCTCCCTGTCCTCGACCTGCTTCGCCATGAGAAGCCTCCCGTCCTTGCCGGAAAGACCGATGGCCTTACCGCCCATATCGTTGATGTTCTTGACGATCTCCTTGTTCACGAGACCCGACAGGACCATCTCCGCCACCTCCAGGGTCTTCTCGTCGGTGACCCTCAAGCCGTTGACAAAGCGCGTGGGTATCTGGAGGTCCTTGAGCAGCCTTCCGATCATGGGGCCCCCGCCGTGGACGATGACGGGATTGATCCCGACATACTTGAGGAGCGCCACGTCCTTCGCGAACTCCTTCTTCAGGGATTCCTCCTCCATCGCCGCCCCGCCGTACTTTATAACGAATATGCACCCGGCGAACTTGCTGATATAGGGAAGTGCTTCCAGAAGCGTCTGTATCTTTTCACTCATTATGGGACTCCGATCGTTAGAGTATGTACCTGCTCAAGTCCTCTTTGTCCAGAAATTCGCCCAATTTCTCACGGACGTAGGACTTAGTCACTTCGACCTTCTGGCCCTTGAGGTCCGGCGCCGTAAAGGAGATGTCGTCGAGGAGCTTCTCCATGACCGTGTAGAGCCTCCGGGCGCCTATGTTCTCCGTCATCTCGTTTATCCTCTGCGCTATATCCGTGATCTCCCTGATGGCCTCCTCGTCGAACTGAAGCTCCACGTCCTCTGTCTTGAGGAGCGCCCGGTACTGTTTGATGAGGGCATTGTCGGGCTCCGTGATGATCCGGTAGAAATCGTCCTTCGTCAGGGCGTCGAGTTCGACCCGGATGGGAAAACGGCCCTGCAGCTCGGGTATGAGGTCCGAGGGCTTCGACATGTGAAAGGCCCCCGCGGCTATGAAGAGTATATGGTCCGTCTTCACCATGCCGTACTTGGTGGTGACCGTCGTTCCTTCCACGATGGGGAGAATGTCCCTCTGGACGCCCTCGCGCGAAACGTCCGGACCGTGGCCGTGGTCGCGGCTCGCTATCTTGTCGATCTCGTCGAGGAAGATGATCCCCGACTGCTCCACGCGGTCGACGGCATCGGAGGTGACCCTGTCCATGTCGATGAGCTTGCGGGACTCTTCCTGGATAAGGTGCTCGTAAGCCTCGCCGACCTTCATCTTGCGCCGCTTGGTCTTCTGGGGAAGCATGTTTCCGAACATGTCCCGAAGCTGCATATCCATCTCTTCCATCCCCTGGGAAGAGAATATCTCTATGATAGGGAGGGCCCGGTCGGGAACCTCGAGCTCCACGAGACGGTCGTTGAGGGTGCCTGCCCGGAAGCGCATGCGCATCTTCTCCCGCGACTGGTCGGGGCTTTCCTCCTCCTCGCCCGCCGTGCTCGTCCGTTTCTTCGGGATAAGGAGATCGAGGATCCTCTCCTCGGCCATGATCGTGGCCTTCTCCTTCACCCGTTCGTGCTCTTCCTTCTTGAGCATGTTCACGGAAAGCTCGGTGAGGTCCCTGATCATCGACTCCACGTCCCTGCCCACGTAACCCACTTCCGTGAACTTCGTCGCCTCTATCTTGAGGAAAGGGGCGTTCGCCAGCTTTGCCAGCCTGCGGGCGATCTCCGTTTTTCCCACCCCGGTGGGACCGATCATGATGATGTTCTTGGGCGCAACCTCGTCACGCAGGTCCGCCGGTATCATCTGGCGCCGCCAGCGGTTGCGAAGCGCCACCGACACGGCCTTTTTCGCCTTGTTCTGGCCGATGATGAACCGGTCCAGCTCCTCCATGATCTCCTTAGGCGTCAACTGTTTCATCAAAGTTCCTCTATCGTTACCCTTTCATTCGTGTAGATGCATATGTCCGAGGCGATCGCCATGGCTTCCTTCACGATCTCGACCGCCGAGAGTGACGCGTGCTTGACGAGCGCCTTCGCCGCCGCCTGCGCGTAGGGACCTCCGGAACCGATCGCCGCTATGCCGTCGTCAGGCTCGATGACGTCGCCGTTGCCGGAAAGAATGAGCGTATGGTCACTGTCGGCAACGATGAGCAGGGCCTCGAGTCTCCTCAAGAGCCTGTCCGTCCTCCAGTCCTTGGCGAGCTCCACGGCCGCCCGCGTGATGTTGCCGTTGTACTGCTCCAGTTTCTTCTCGAAGCGCTCGAAGAGGGTGAAGGCGTCCGCGGTGGCACCGGCAAAACCGGCCAGGCATTTATCGCTATAGAGTTTGCGGACCTTCTTCGCCGTGTGCTTCATCACCGTGGCGTTCATCGTGACCTGACCGTCGCCTCCAATAGCAATTCCCCCATTGTGTCTGACGCACAAAACAGTCGTGGCTTCCATTCTTTACCTTCTGGGATGCGATTTGTCGTATATCTCCATGAGCTTGTCCATGGAGACATGGGTGTATCTTTGCGTTGTGGAGAGCTTGGAATGGCCGAGCAGCTCCTGGATCCCCCTGAGATCGGCCCCGTTGTCCAGCATGTGCGTGGCAAAGGAGTGCCTGATCCCGTGAAGCGACAGACTCTTGAAGAGCTGGGCCTTGATCTGGTGCTTCTTCATTATCTTCAACAGGCCCCTGTATGTGAGGCGCTCGCCCCTCACATTGATGAAAAGGGCCTTGTTCGCCGCAAACTTGTCCATCATCCCCACCGCGGCCAGGTATTCCTCGAGGGCCTCTTTCGCCTTCTCGCCGAAAGGCAGGATCCTTTCCTTGCCGCCTTTGCCCATCACCCGCGCCCACATGCCCTCGAGGTGAAGGTCTTCCTTGTCCATGCTGAGGACCTCGCTCGCCCTCATGCCAGAGGAATACATGAGCTCGAAGATGGCCCTGTTGCGCATATTGAGCCATCCGTCCCGGGGCAGGAAATCGAGGAAGTGGAACATCTCGTCGATCGTGTAGAACTTGGGGAGGTGTTTCTCTATCCTCGGGCTGCGGATGATAAGGGCCGTGTTCTCGTCGATGTAGCCCTTCTTCTTCATGAACCTGAAGAACATCTTGATCGCCGAGACCTTCCGCGCCAGTGACGATTTCTTGAGACCCTTATATACGTGCACTATGTACGCCCGGATCGTCTCATGGTCCACGACCTCAAAGGACCCCTCCGAAACGAACCGGACGAAGTCCTCCACATCGCCGCGGTACGCCCGCATCGTGTTGAAGGCAGCTCCCTTCTCGTTGTCGAGATACCTGTAGAACTCCTTCGCGACAACCTTGACGGTTTGCTTGTCCATAGACCTATTATTGTATAATTTTCACGAAAATAATCAAGGAAATTCCCCTGTTGCCCGCATGCGCCCCCTGGCGGGGGCGCCCCTGTCGCGCCGGTCCCCCGGCCGAGTGCCTTCGACATCATTGTCGACGTCCATAAGGGCCTTCGACATATCTTGCCTGCACGCAAGACACGGCACGGCTCCCTTCATCCATGTAAGACCGAGATATCATGAAGATATCGGGAAGGGTCTCCCATGGCACGCAAGTTGCTTGAATGAATTGATCACGATGGCCGGGACTTCCGGAATGACAGCCAGGAGATCAAGAAACCCTTCCCGGCCATCACAAATAAAACAGCAATCCCGAGGCTGATCAAGCCTCATGAGGGTTCAGGGGTTACCCCTTCCTCCCCTGATCCCTCCCCCCCCTTATAAAGACGGTTGCAGGTTTCAGGTCCCAGGTTTCAAGTCAAATACCTTAAGAGACAGTTTCAGGGATCAGACGAAAGGCAGGAGGTCTTCGAGACCGGTTCTGTCAGTTCCTTGACGCCCTGCTCCCACTGACCCATCATGCGCTCGCCGATCTCGCGGAACTCGGGGTGGTCCGATATGTAAGCCGGGATCGTCGCTCTCGTCTCCATGACAGCTTCGGAGGCGCGGGTGAATGTGTCGGAGATCTTTTTCACGGGCAGCAAGAGATGGGTCACGGCAAAACGCTCCAGCACTTTGCGGGGCCACCATTTCTTCGTGCCTGCAAGGGTGAGCGCGGGTACATCATTAATAATGTATGCCGTCGTCGTGACGACGTCGTAGACCGGCGCAAGCTCCACAGAGCTCCCGGGTTTGGCGTAGAGGACTCCGAAGTTCTTCAGATGGGCGTCGCCATTGCGAACCATCACCGACAGGACAAGCGTGGCAAAGAACCGCTCCCGGGCCTCCATCAGGCGGTCACCGGAGACGTAGTCGCGGATGCTCCTTGCCACCCTTTCGTAGCTGCCGGAGTACTTTTGAGCCGTGCCGAGCGCCTGAAGGCTGCACATGTCTTCGAATCCGATCGGAGTACCCCCGGCAGAGACGTCGAAGCGGCGCATGATGAAGAGCCCGCCGTTGTCGGAGAGGAAAAACTCCGGCGTTGGCAGCCCCGCACGCTTCACGGCGGTCATGCAGAAATACTCATTGGCGGCCAGGCAGGGGTAGTCCGTCCCCCAGGACTTCACGATGTAGCCGGACGACGTCAATGCGCCCCGCTGCGAGGCCTCGAGGAGCACCTTCGGCTGGACTCCCGATATCCCGGAACGCAGGGCATATCTTGCCACAAGTTCATGGAAGAGTTCCCTCGTGTCCGGATAGGTGAGCAATTCGTCGAGGGACTCCGGTGTCTCCGCAATGTGCGGCGACTCGTCGCCGGGGAGCGAAAACCGGTTCCTTCCCACCTGGTTTCCCCCTGTGACGCGGAGGATGGAAAGGTCATCCTCCCCCACCACCTTGGCAATGGCGCGCCGGATCGCTTCCAGCAGCGCCCCCTCCGGCAGGTTCATCTGGAATACAGGGTGAAGGTCACGACTCACCCAGCTTTCCAGCCGGACCGGCATCGTAAGCGATACCTGAGCATCGGCACCGGCATCCGGTGAATAGGCGAACACGCATTCCTTGCGAGGCCCCCGCGCCAGAAGTCCTGACCTGTTGTCCGCGGCCCACACGGCAAGAGAAGGAGTATCAGCCATCAGTCGCCCTCCTTTTCACGGAGTTCGTCCAGTGTCGGAGGCGCGCCCAGGGGCCGCACGCGCAATTCCAGGCCGAGGAATTCAAGGATCCTGATGAGCTTCCTCGCCCCGATGTCCTGCGCAGTGCCGTTCTCGATCTGACCGATGGTGGTACGGCTCATGCCGAGAACCCTCGCCAGCTCCGCCTGGGAGCCTTTCCGACCCCTCCGTGCCTTCCGGATCTCTTTGCCGATAGCGAAGAGCATGTTGCATTATAAATGATGCATATCGCAATGTCAAGAACGTTTTGCATCATATACAATGCATCCTGTCACGGGACCGACAGTTCCTGAGGTACCACGCAGCAACGTGGGACCAGATGAGCGGTGACGGCCTTTGGCCTGTGACGTGAGACCTGCGACGCGATGCATGAAATGCTCGTCTTGCAGCGCTTTCCTTTCCCGTTCAAGCGACTCGAACTGTTCAAGCGGTTCAAGCGGTCATTTCTTTTTCAGCACTATCCGTATGGGCGCTCCCATGAAGCCGAATTCTTCGCGGAGGCTGTTCTCGAGGTACTTCCGGTAGTGGTCGGGGACGAGGCGCGGGTGGTTGGAGAAAAGGACAAAGGTCGGCGGTGAAGCCTTGGCCTGACTGGCGTAGAATATCTTCACCTGTTTGCCCTTCTGGTAGGAGATGTCGTGGCGGGCAAAGAAATCGGCGAAGGCCTTGTTGAGGGGGGCGGTGCCGATCCTCGTCGTCAGTTGTTCGTAGACGGCAAGGTCCATGTCGAGGATGCCGTCTATCCCGGTCCCTTTTTTCGCCGACGAGAAGACCACGGGAGCAAAGGAGGCGTGGGGGATCCTCTCGTAGACCATGTCGCGGTATTTCTCCTGAGTGAACTCCTTCTTCACGAGGTCCCACTTGTTGATGACGATGCAAAGACCCTTGCCCCTCGATATGATGAGGTGCGCGATGCTCCCTTCTTGATGGCCGGGGCCTTCGGCCGCGTCGACGATGAGGTTCACCACGTCAGCGCGCTCGATGCTCCTCACCGCACTCGACACGGAATACTCCTCCACCTTCTCGGAGATCTTGCCCTTCTTCCTCAAGCCCGCCGTGTCGATGAGGACAAGCTCCCTTCCCTCGCGAACGATCCGGGAATCCACGGAATCCCGGGTGGTGCCGGGGATGTCGCTGACGATCATCCTCTCCGAGCCGAGGATGCAGTTGGCAAGGGATGACTTTCCCGTGTTGGGCTTCCCGACGAGGGCGATCCGGGTGACGCGGAGATCTTCCGCGCCCTCGGGCGTCTCCTCTCCCTCCCCTTCTTCCATCCCTTTCAGGACATCGTCGAGGAGGTCGCCTATGCCGAGGCCATGGGCCGCGCTCACGGGATAGAGGGTGTCGGCGCCAAGCTCGTAAAAATCGACGAGCGCCTCCTCCCGCTTCTTCGAGTCCATCTTGTTGACGACGTAGTAGACGGGTTTGTGCAGCCGCCTGAGCATCCGGGCGATGTCCCGGTCGGCGGGCATCACCCCTTCCTTGCCGTCGAGCAGGAATATCACCGCCGACGACTCGTGAAGCGACGCCTCGATCTGCTTCATGATGAGCTTCGAGAACCCGTCCTCTTCCGACGAGGAGAAACCCCCCGTATCGACGAGGAGAAAGCTTCTCCCGCCCATTTCGAAGGAACCGTAGTTGCGGTCTCTCGTCACGCCGGGTGTGTCCTCCGTGATGGCCTTGCGATACCCGATGACCCTGTTGAAGAAGGTCGACTTGCCGACGTTGGGTCTCCCCACTATGCTGATAAGGCTTTCTCTTTTAGTCATCGTACCTCAGGAACATGCTCAGTATGAACCCCAGTGCGGGCAAAACCGAGATCGAATATAACGCGACGGGCACACCATAGTGGTCCGCGACGAGACCGAGGATGGTCACGCCGACACCGCCCGTGCCGATGGCAAATCCCACCATGAGTCCCGACGCGATGCCGAGCTTCGTGGGAAGGAGCTTCTGGGCCATGACGATGGTGACGGAGAAGGTGGAAACAAGGAGCATTCCCTGAACGCCGAGGACAACGAAGAGGAAGGGGCTCTGCTCCACGGCCGGCAGGAACATGACAGGCAGGGTCACCGTGGAGAGGAACATGGACAGGCGCACGAAGAAACGGTGGCCGAACCGGTCGGCGATGGGAGCTCCCAGCAGCGTCCCGACGGCACCGCAGAAAAGGAAAACGAAGACGAGCTTCCCGGCGTAAAGCGGGTCCACCTTAAGATAGTCGATGTAGTAGAAGGGGATGTACGTCATGAGACCTATCTGGGTCCAGGAACGCATGACGACAATGAGGATGACCATGGCCAGCGCGATGTACTCCACCGAGGACGTCTTCGGCGCCTCCCTTCTTGCCGCCTCCCCGTGGACAGCCACGGGCACCATTATGGTCCTCCGGTATGCCACGATGACCGCGGCGCACAGGAGAGAGGGTACAACGATGACGGGCAGCCAGGGGAATCCGTACAGGTCTATGATGTACATGGAAAGGATGGGACCCAGAGAGAAACCGACGTTCCCGCCCACAGAGAAAACGGACATGCCCGTCGCCGGCCTGTCACCCGTGAAAAAATGGGCCGTCTTGTAACCCTCGGGATGATAGGATGCCACTCCCAGGCCGCTTATTATGACAAGGCCCAGGATGAGGAGGAAATAGGGAGAAAAGGGCAGCACCGAGAACCCGACGCCGGCGGCGACAAGCCCCAGGGGCAAAAGGTAGGCCATGGCCTTTTTGTCCGAGACATACCCGAAAACAGGCTGCAGGATGGAGGACGTGAAGTTCGACGCCATGAGTATCATGCCCGTCATCGCGTAGGTAAGGTCGAGTTTCTCCTTCAGAAAAGGCAGAATGGCGGGAAGAGCCCCCTGGTAGATATCGACCACAAGGTGACCGAGAGAAAGGATAAGGAGCACCTTGAGGTCAAAGTTTCTCATTGTCCACGATGTCCCTGAAGGTCATGAGGGTCCTGCACGTGGCTCCCCATATCCTGTCACCGTTATAGTGGAAGGAGGTCCACTCTCCTGACCGGCGTTGCGGTGCGAACTCCTCGCCCTTGAGGATGCTGTAGGGAAGGAAGATGAGATAGGCCACCTCCCGGGGGTTTGTAGAAAACTCGTAGGGGTAAGGCATGACCCCGACAAAGGGAGAGATAACGAATCCGGAATACGTCCATGAATCGTCGAGCCTGCCGATGACCTCCACGTCGCCGAACTGAACGCCGATCTCTTCCTCGACCTCCCTGAAAGCCGTGTGTTCAAGGTCCCTGTCCGTTGCCTCGAACATGCCTCCAGGGAACGAGACCTCTCCCTTGTGGTGCCGCACGGTGTCGGTGCGTTTGGTGAGCACGCAGTGGACGTCTCCGTCACGCTGAAAAAGGAGGAGAGCCGTTGCGGCCCTCAGTGAAGGGTCGGAAGGTATCTGCCTCGGTCGATGGGTCAGGAGACGGTCCCTGATGGTCTCAAGCATCGCCTATTGTAACGTGAAGGCGCCTGCAAAAGCAACGATGCAACTGCAGCAGGCTTTGGTCCGGCGCATCTCTCGAGGGCACAGACCGCGCGACGGCGATACCTCCTGCCGGTCATCCCGTGTCAGTATTCTGACATCAGTTTCGGCGGTCGGGATCCGCGTTGAAGAGGAACATGATCCGTTTCCAGATGAGCAGCTTTTCCATGTCCATGACGACTTCCGGCGCCTCGGACCTTTCCATCTCGCCGTATCTCTCGCAGCTCTTGGCAAGAAGGTGAAAGCATTCCCGGACGGATTCGTTGATGTCCCCACGGGTCTTTTGTGTTCCTGACATCCTGTCAATTCGAGCTTTCATGCCAGAGACTTCTGCAAGCTCTGTGCCAAACCACCTCCACAAAAACTATTTTACTCCGCGCCGTGTTTCGTGTAAAAATGAATGAAAGCAACCAGGACTACGGGTACAACAACCCATGGGGCGTTTCTTCGGAGGGTTTGCGCGATGAAAAAACAGAAGCTGGGAACCCCGGACCTGCGGGACAAGCTCGTGACCGACACCGTCAAGAAGGTGATGGCCCTTCTCAAAAGCAAGGGGCAGGAGCCTGACAGAGCCATGGTAGAAAAAACGACGATCGAGGCCATAGATGATTTCGTCGCGCAGTGGTATGAGGTTTCCCTCGAGGCCATCGAACTCAGGGACGGCGAGGCCGATTTCGTTACCGATGACGAGCTTGACGACCCCGAGCTCATTCGCGAGGCAAAGCTCCGGGTCATCAAGGGACTCTACGAAGAACCCCCCGATGACTTCTACGAGACCATCGCTGAGAGCGCCATAGCCTCTCACTGACCGTTGCTGTTCTTCTTTTCCCGGCCTTCCTCTCCATTGCCCTTCTTCTTCTCCATCACCTCTGAGATCTCCGTGAGGCGCTTTTCCACGAGATGATTCAGTGTGCCCTCGGGATAGGTCCCGTCGGTCCCCGGTTCGCCGGCCGGCATGCCCGTCAGGATCTCGAGGCCTTCCTCCATGCGGTCAATGGTGTATACGTTGAAAAGCCCCTTCTCCACCGCCTCTATGACGTCGTCGCTCAGCACCAGGTTCCGTGTGTTGCGTTTCGGGATTATCACCCCCTGCGACCCGTCGAGGCCGCGCATCTTGCAGAGATGGAAGAAACCCTCTATCTTCTGGTTCACCCCGCCTATGGGCTGAACGTCCCCGTTCTGGTCCATGGAGCCCGTCACGGCGAAGGACTGCTTGAGGGGAACGCCGCTGATGGAGGAAAGCAGGGCGTAGAGCTCGGCGCAGGTAGCGCTGTCACCTTCGACCATCTCGTAAAGCTGCTCGAAGGTGATCGACGCGGAGAGGCTTATCGGCTTGTTGACGGCGTACTTCCCGCCGAGATAGCTCGTGATGATAAGGATGGCCTTCTCGTGGATCTTGCCGCTCATCTTCGTCTCCCGCTCGAGGTTGACGACACCCGCCCTGCCCATGTAGGTCTTCGCGGTGATACGGGACGGTTTACCGAAAGCGTAGTCGCCGATGTCAAGGACGGCGAGGCCGTTCACCTGCCCCACCTTCTCCCCTGCCGTGTTCACGATGAGGGTATCCTCGATCATCATCTCCTGCAGCCTTTCCTCGATGCGGTTCACCCTGTAGATCTTCTCCTTGACGGCCCTAGTGACGTGGGCGGCGCTCACGCGGTCGACACCCTCCTTCTTTGCCCAGTAATGGGACTCCCGTATGAGGTCGGCAATGTCGCCGAACCGTGTCGAGAGCTTGCCCTGATGGTCGGCAAAACGCGAGCCCATCTCCACGATCCGCGCCACGGCCGTCCTGTCGAAGGGAAGAAGATTCTCATCTTTCTGGCACTGGGCGACATAGAGCGCGTACTTGTCGGTGTTCTCCCGGTTCCTTTCCATGCGGCTGTCGAAATCGGCCTTCACCTTGAAAAGCTCCCGGGAGTCCTCGTCGTAGGCATGGAGGATATAGTAAAGGTAGGGGTTGCCCGTGAGGACGACCTTCACGTCGAGGGGGATGGCCTCGGGCTTCAGACCCGCCGTGCTGATGAGACGATATTGCTCCAGCACGTCCTCGATGCGGATCTCCCCATTCTTGAGCGCCCGTTTCAATGCCTCGTAAGAAAAGGCGTTCCTCAGGAGCTCCAGGGCGTCGATGACAAGATAGCCCCCGTTCGCCTTGTGCAATGAGCCGGCCTTTATCATCGTGAAATCCGTTGTCGCCATGCCGTACTGAACCTTGTACTCCATCCTGCCGAAGAGGTTGAGGTAGGTTGGGTTGCTCTCGTACACCACGGGGGCTCCCTTGCTCTCCCCATTGTTAACAATGACATTGACAGCGTACCTGGTAAAAGAGGTCTCCGCCTTCGGCATCTTCAGGAAGGGCAGGGGCGAGGGGGCTTCCTCGGTAACCTTGAAATCGTCGAGATGGGTCAGTATGTCCTCTTTCACATCCTCGAGGTATTTGACGACCTTCTCCTGCTCTCCGTATTTCTTCTGGATGGCATCGACCATGGGGCCGACGATATCGAGGGCGACCATCCTGTCAAGGCGTATCACCATTTCGTTGACGATCTTCTCCGCCTCCCGGAGGATACGGACCACGTCGTTCAGTTTCTCCTGAAAGAGACGTCCTGTTTCCTCGAGCTTCTTCCTGGCCTTGGCGTCGAGGGCGTCGAACTCCTCCTTCGACATAAGTTCCCCGCTCTCTTTGACGGGAACGATGAGGACCCCCGTCGGCCCCCGCTTCACCGTGAAACCCCTCTCCTTCGCCTCCGTATCGAGACGGGTGAGATACTCCTGCTGCTTCTGCTGGAACTCGTCGACGATCTTGCTCTTCTGGGTCTCGTATTCCTTGGATTCAAAGGCCTTCGGTATCTCGAGCCTGAGGATCTTGATCATCTCCTCGAGCTCCTTCTGGAATACGGCACCCTTGCCCGGCCCGAAGGAAAGGGCTATGGAACTGTCGGGGTCCTTGAAATTGTGGACATAACACCAGTCGGCAGGGGCCTCTTCGTTGGCCGCCTTTTGCCTCAACATGTACATCACCGTGGACATCTTCCCGGTACCGCTCTCGCCGATGGCAAAAACGTTGAAACCGGTGCTGTCCATGTTGAGGCCGAAGTCAAGCGACCTCAAGGCCTTCTCCTGACCGATCGTCATCGGCAATTCAACGACGGCATCGGCCCCGTCAAAGGCAAAGGAATCGGGATCGCACTTCCTGTACAGCTCATCGGGCTTCAACTTGGTGATCACGGGCTGCCTCCTCAGTCGTATACTGTCAACAAAGGCTTCGTTTCCGAGGCGTTACATAAAAATAACACGTCACAGCGAATAATCAACCCCGAACCAAAAAACGGTCTCAAGCCTCAAGCCTCAAGCCTCAAGCCTCAAGCAAAAAAACGATGTGGTGTGTTTCCCTGAAACCTGAAACACGAAACCCGGAACGGTCTTCTCCTCCTGAAACCTGAAACCTGGAACCTGAAACCGTCTTTTACCTCATCCAGCTTCCGCCGGTGACGCACAGGGTCTGGCCCGTCATGTACTCTCCCTCGTCGGAGGCAAGGAAGAGCGCGGCATTCGCCACGTCTTCCGGGGTGCCCTTGCGGGGGTATGGTATCTCTTCGAACATTCTATCGATCTCGTCCTGGGGATAGATGTGCGGGATGAACTCGTTGAAGATGAAACTGGGCGCTATGGTGTTCGCCGTGATGTGGTGGGGGGCCACCTCCATGGCAAGACATCTCGTGAAGGCCATGACACCTGCCTTCGCCGCCGCGTAATGGGCGTGACCGCCGGCAAGCCCCCGGAAACCAGCTACCGAGGTCACGCTTATGATGCGGCCACTGTTCTGCCTGATCATCGCGGGCACGACAGCCCTGCAACAGTAGAAGGTACCGGTGAGGGTCGTCGCGAGCACAAGGTCCCAGACCTCATCCGTGATATCCACCAGCCGGGTGGGGCGGTTCGTTCCAGCGTTGTTGAAGAGTATGTCGACACGGCCGAAGGCGCCGAGCGTCGCCTCCACGGCGCGGCTCACATCGGAGACACGCGTCACGTCGCACGCGAGGCCCAGCGTTCTTGCCCCGTATTCACCCGCTATCTGCTCCGCCACGGTCCTCGCCCGGTCCTCGTGGATATCGGTAACGACGACCGCGGCGCCCTCCCGCGCCATCGCCCGGGCCGTCGCCTGCCCGATCCCGGCGCCCGCTGCCGCTGTGAGTAGAGCAACTTTATCCTTGAGTCTCATGGTCACTGTTCTCCTTGAACCTACATGATACATAATCCGCAGGACAAGGCTCAACAGGAAAAAACTACCAATGACCACACCTGTCCAAAATAGATCTACGGCAGCGAACATGCTAACGCTCTGGAGCGACCAGAGGAAACGGAAATGACCAATGACCAAATTCCAATGACCAATGAAAAAGATAATGACCAATTCATCAATAACCAATTGAACAAAGGTCAGGGCGGAACGGACTGCCTGCATCGTTTCTTTCTTGGTTATTGGTTATTGTCAGTTTTTTTGGTTATTGGAATTTGGTTATTGGTCATTTTTCATGATATGGTATGCATGTTCACTTCGAAATACTCAGGAGAACCGTGTGCCGAAGAAGAAACGTCGCGTACGCAATATTGTCCTTCTCGCGTCAGTGTCCTTCGTTATCTCTCTCGCGCTTTTTCTCTTTGATGTCCTTGCCACCTACGAGAACAGGTCGTTCGATCTCTTCTCCCGTTATCTGAACCCCGAACGGGCGTCGGACCGCATCGTCATCATTGAGATCGATCAACAATCGATTGACGCGCTGAGCGCCGAGAGCATCAACTGGCCATGGCCCCGGCAGGTCTACGCGCCCATCATCGAATTCGCCTCCCTGGCCGACGGCTTCCTCGTGGATATCCTCTTCACCGAGCCCTCCTCCTACGGCCAGGAGGATGACATGGTGCTCGGCGACGCGATCGCGAAGGCGGCCAATGTCTACCTGCCTTTCTTCCTGTCGGTGAACGAGAAGGCGATGGCCCCGGACGACATCGCGTACCTCAAGCGCTTTGCCGTTACCGGAGGTCCGCCGCCGGGACCCCGATACCGTTCCGTCGTAGCGCCCGTCGACGCGATACGCCGTGGTGTGAAGGGTTCGGGGAACGTCGCCATCAGTCCCGACGGCGACGGGGTCTACCGCAGGGTACCCCTGGCGTTCACCCTCGCGGAGATGACGCTCCCCAGCCTCACCTTCTCCTGGTTCACGGGTCGGGGAGGCGCGAACATGGACCCCAGCGGAATCATTTTGCGAGAAAAAACCCTGCCCCTGACGGAGGGAAAGCTCCTCCTTCGTTTCCCCCGCGGGAAAAGGCCCTTTACGGTCGTCCCCGCCATCGATGTCCTGAGCGCGTACCGCGGCACGGTTCCACCGCAGGGCGCGAACCTTTCCCGGGACTTCTTCAAAGGGAAGGTCGTATTCCTGGGAATGACGGCGCCGGGCCTTCTGGACCTGAAATCGACGCCGACGATGACGGTTTCCACGGGTGTCCACATCAACGCGACACTCTTCGAGAACCTCGACCGGGGAACTTTCATGCGCCCCGTCCCGACGCTTATCGTCGCTCTCCTCATGCTTCTTGTCTGCGTCTTCATCGCGGCCTTCGTGCTCACTTTTCACACCATAGCGAAGAACCTTTCCGTCTTCGCTGCGGGCCTCGTCCTCATCCTCGCCGTGGCGGCGGTCCTTTTCTCCGCCCGGTACTACGTCCCGACGACCTATCTCGTGGTGGCCCTCCTCATGAGCTTCATCCTTTCCGCCATCTTCAGCTACGCCCTGGAGGGACGGGAAAGACAGTTCATCAAGAGGACCTTTTCGCAGTACATGGACAAGACCATCGTTGAACATGTCCTCCAAAACCCGGACATCGTCAGGCCCGGCGGCAAGAAGGCGAGGGTCACCGTGCTCTTCGCCGACATTGCCGGGTTCACCACCATTTCGGAGAGAAATACGCCGGAAGACACGGCGCTCATGCTCCACCGGGTCCTCAACGAACTCACCGAGGTCGTCATCGAAGAAAAGGGGGTGGTGGACAAATATATCGGGGATTGTATCATGGCATTCTGGGGCTCGCCTCTCGAAACTCCGAAGGACGAGATCAACGCCTGCCGGTGCTCGCTCAAGTTCATCGAGGCCATCGGCGGGATAAACGGGGTCTTTGAGCAGGAGGGCATCCCTCCCGTCGCCATACGGGTGGGTCTTCACACGGGGGACACCATCGCGGGGAACATGGGAAGCGTGCGGCTCTTCGACTTCACCGTTGTCGGTGACACCGTGAACCTGGCGTCACGTCTCGAATCGGTGAACAAGGTCTTCGGTACGAACATCATTGCCAGCGAACACACTCTCGCGAAAACCTTTGATCTATTTTTGTCGCGCAGCCTGGGGCCCATCGAGGTGAAGGGGAAATCGGAGCCCGTCGTCATCCACGAGGTGCTCTGCGAGGCAGTCGACGCGCCTGCCGCACTGAGAAGAAAGGTCGATCTCTACGACGGGGCCTTCCGGATCTACCGGCAGCAGAGGTTCACCGAGGCGGTGGAGCTCTTCGATGCCCTTCTCGAGGAATTCCCCCATGACGGGCCGGGCGAGTTCTACAGGAAACGGGCCGGATCCCTGGCACGGAATTTTTCTTTGACAAAAGATTGGGATATTATTAAAATGACCGAAAAATGATGAAAAAGGCCATATTCCTGTCATTGATCATTGTCTTTACGGCAGCCGCCGCGCTGGCTGACACGGTCACGGTCATCACGAAAGAGAACGCGATCCGCGAATACGCGAAGTTCTTCGCGCCCGTCAAGGCCACCGTGCGGTATAACGACAGGCTGGAGGCCCTCTCCATGGAAGGCGACTGGTACAAGGTGAAGTGCGGCCCGTCCATCGGCTACATCCACAGGACAGCCGTGGAAAAGAGGGCCGTTGCAGCCTCTGCCGCCTATTCACGAAAGGGTTCCTCCGTCAGCCAGAGCGAGGCCGCCCTCGCCGGGAAGGGATTCAATCCGCAGGTCGAGGCATCGTACAAGAGACAGCATCCGGAAATGAGATACAACCTTGTGGACAGCATCGAACGCTACCCTGTTGCCGATCGCGATGTCGCCCAGTTCATCGTGGCGGGGGGGTTGAGGCAGCCATGACAAAGAAATGTCTCGTACTCCTGTGTGCCCCCCTTCTCCTTGCAGCACTTGCCTCCTGTGACACCAGCAGCTTCGGCAACATCTCTCAGCACATCGGAACGGCGATGACCGTGGTGGATCAGACGTCCAAGGCCTCCCGTCCCATTACCGACGAAGAGGAATACTATGTCGGCCGCGCGGTGGCCGCAAAAATACTCGGGTCCTATCAATTGACGACGAACGCGCAGCTCACGCGCTACGTCAATCTCATCGGAAGGACCGTCGCCCTCAACTCCGACAAACCTTTCACCTACGGCGGATACCACTTCGCCATCCTCGAGACGAACGAGATAAACGCCTTTGCCGCCCCCGGCGGGACGATCTTCATCACGAGCGGCATGATACGGACAACGGCGAGCGAGGATGAACTGGCCGCGGTCCTTGCCCACGAGGTCGCGCATATATGCAAACGTGACGGCATAGCCGCCATTAAGAGCGCTCGCTGGACCGAGGCGCTCACCGTCATCGGTACCACGGCGGCTCGCAACTACACCTCCGGTGAGGTCTCCCAGCTCGTCAGCCTCTTCGAGGGCAGCATCGACGATGTTTTCAAGACCCTCGTCGTCAACGGGTATGGACGCTCGCAGGAATACGCGGCGGACGAATCCGCCGCGCAGACGCTCGCGAAGTGCGGGTACGACCCCCGCGCCATCCTGTCCTTCCTCAAACGGCTCGAGCAAAGGAGCGGATCATCGGGGGGCGGGATCACCGCGACACACCCCGCCACCACGGACAGGATAGAGAACGTCTCCGGCAAGATACCCTCGACCGCCCAGATCCACCCCAGGGCCATTGAGGCCCGTGCGGCAAGATACGGCGCCGCCGTTCGCTAAAGACAGCGGTGTCGTTGACCTCAAGCATCAAACGAATATGACCATTGGTGAAAAGAGGTGTCCCATGAAATACTTCATGATCATCATCCTCTTGCTGGCGCCGCTCTCAACCTTCGGCGCGCGGGCACAGTGCCCGCGGTACAGCGTAACCATGACGGGGACCACGGTAAACATGGGAGTCACCTACACGGAACGCGTCGAAGCCTACAAGGTCGGAGGCGGGGCGGGTTACAACGGACGGTGGAAGGTCGATCTCTTTGAGCAGGTCATAACCTATCCCTGGCAACTGGGCGTCGCATTGACCACCAACGACGTCCACGATCTGGGCAACGGCATCAAGATGCAGTCAACGTGCACCGCCGGGGGGAATGTGGTACACTGCCGCAGTACCTCCGACACAATGTTCCTTGAAGTGATAAACAACAGGGTGCGCATGGAGAGGACCGCACCGTGGCACGGCCAGGTCACGGGCAGCACCATGACCTGGAAGTTCCACCTCGAGAGCCCCACCGAACCGGTCCTGACCGGGGTCATTGCCGAGGGACCGAAGGAACCCATAGAGCTCACCATCGTTTTCCCCGCGGACAGGACCCGCATGGTCTACAGTTCCCAGCAGCCGCCAACACTGGAACTCAAGCTGCAGGCAAAGACACAACCCGAGCAGTATGCCGAATCGGTGGAATGGACTCTCCCCGAAATGGAGGGCGTGACGCGCAAAATAGTCCAGGGAGCGCCCAGGGGAAGCGTTCTCGATGTCATCTATGAGAAAATGCCGGAAGACAACAGCCAGTTCGGCAAAAAGAAGGTGACGGCGACCCTGAAGGTGGGTACCTGCACCGCCACGGAGAGCCGGGAGGTCCAGTTCTTCTACCCCCGGGACCTGAAGAACAATCCCGGCGGGCAATACCCCAACTGGTTCTACTACTGGAAACAGACCCCGGCGGCGAAGCCCCGCGGGCAACTGGTCAATATAGAATACGGGGGGAGCACCTACGGTGAGTGCATACACCCCTCGGTTCCCGCTCAATATACGCCCGGCGCGGGGCATGCGACCATCCACGTGTGCAATCTCGCCAAACTCGGGTCCCAGTTCCAGAACCGTTTTCCGGTCTTAAGTCTTCAGCCGCCCTACCACCTGGGCTGGGAGACGAGCAGGAACATAGACACCTTCGCCAAGGCCGTCATCCACGAGTTCGTGCACTGGCAGTGCTATCATAATTTCAGGTACGGCAAGAGCCTGCCGGCCATCCAGGCGGCGGATACCGACGCTGACGGCCTGCCCGACACGGTCGAGCCCCAGTACGGTTTTGATCCCTCCATGCGCCAGACCCACATGTCCACTCATCCGGAACTGAAGAAGATAGAATATGACGAGGAATGGCTCGCCTACATGTCCATGTCGGAGATCCCCATGGGCAAGTACAACGAGCACGATTGGGCAAGGCCGGGAAATCAATGGCCGTAGAAAAGAAGGTTTCAGGTTTCAGGTTTCAGGTTTCAGGTTTCAG